>NZ_JABWRW010000019.1:0-129103 GCF_014269095.1 Pseudomonas sp. SWRI50
GCCCTGGCTCACGACCTGGTCGTGACCTTGAGCAACAACGCCACCGTCACCATCAAAGCCGGTGAAACCAGCGCGCCGTACACCCACGAAGCGCAAGGCGACGACGTCTACAAAGACGCCGGTGAAATCGAGTTGGGCGTGAAGTCGGCAGCAGACATCGATGGCCGTGCCTTCGAGAACCTGCAGCTGGGCGACGCGGCGTCGGTCAAAGTCACCGACACCACCGACGATGTCGTGGCTAAGCTGACTGCCACCCCTTCGGTTACCGAAGGTGGTGCGATCACCTACACCATCACCCTGACCAACAAAGACGGTCTGCCGATCGACAAGCATTCGGCGCTGACCTTCACCCTGAGCGATGGCACCACCGTCATTACCGTGCCGGCCAATAGCACCACCGGTTTCACCACCGTGACTGCCCCGGACAACGTCTACACCGGTATCAACGATCCAGTGACCAAGTCGATCGCTTCGGTCGATGGCGCTGATGTCGGCAAGTTCGAGAACCTGGTTCTGGACAAGACCCCGGTCAGCACCGCTGTGACCGACGAACCAGGCGTAGGCACTCCAGGCAGCAACAACCAGGGCGACAAAGTCGAACTGAGCATCGTTGCCAACCAGACTTCGGTCTTCGAGAACGAGAAACCGACCTTCACCATCAGCATCAAAGAGGCCCTGGACCAGGACCTCACCGTGCAGCTGACCGAAGGCAAGTCGGTGGTGATCAAGAAGGGCGAAACCTCGGCCATCTTCACCCACGATGCTCAAGGCGAAGACGTGTACGTCGATGCCGGCTCACTGACCGTCAGCATCACCGGCACCAGCGTGCCGGACGGCCGCCAGTTCGAGAACCTGGTGGTCAGCAAGCCTTCGGCCTCGGTGGACATCAAGGACACCTCGAACGAAGTCATCGCCAAGCTGACGGCAACCGAGTCGGTCACCGAAGGCGGTTCGATCGTCTACACCGTGACCCTGACCAGCAAGGATGGCCTGCCAGTCAACAACCACGGCGCCCTGACCTTCACGCTGAGCGACGGCAAAACCGTCATCACCGTGCCGGCCAACGGCACCGTCGGTACGGCCACCGTCGCTGCACCGGATAACGTCTACATCGGCCAGAGCTCGGTCAGCCAGACCCTGCAATCGGTAGGCGGCGCGGGCGCCAGCAAGTTCGAAAATCTGACCCTGGACAAGGCCCCGGCCACCACCACGGTCAACGACGAACCCGGCGTAGGCACTCCAGGCAGCAACAACCAGGGCGACAAAGTCGAACTGAGCATCGTTGCCAATCAGACCTCGGTCTTCGAGAACGAAAAACCGACCTTCACCATCAGTATCAAAGAGGCCCTGGACCAGGACCTCACCGTGCAGTTGACCGAAGGCAAGTCGGTTGTGATCAAGAAGGGCGAAACCTCGGCCATCTTCACTCACGACGCCCAAGGCGAAGACGTGTACGTCGACGCCGGCTCGCTGACCGTCAGCATCACCGGCACCAGCGTGCCGGACGGTCGCCAGTTCGAAAACCTGGTCGTCAGCAAGCCTTCGGCCTCGGTGGACATCAAGGACACCTCGAACGAAGTCATCGCCAAGCTGACCGCCACGCCTTCGGTCACCGAAGGCGGTGTGATCACCTACACCGTTACTCTGACCAGCAAAGATGGCCTGCCGATCAACAACCACGGCGCCCTGACCTTCACCTTGAGCGACGGCAAAACCGTCATCAACGTGCCGGCCAACAGTGCAACAGGCTTCGTCAACGTGGCTGCGCCGGATGATGTGTATATTGGCCAGACCTCTGTCGGCCTGGCGCTGCAGTCGGTAGGCGGCGCGGGTGCCAGCAAGTTCGAGCAGCTGACGCTGGACAAAACCACAGCCACCACCGTGGTCAACGACGAGCCAGGTGTCGGCACCCCAGGCACTGGCAACCAGGGCGATGTGACCACCATCGGTATCACCGGCACCACCTCGTTGACCGAAGGTGAAACCGGCAAATACACCCTGACCCTGAGCAGCCCGGCTAAAACGGAAGTCACCGTTACCCTGACCTACAGCGGCACCGCTAACGGCCAGGACTACACCGCGGTCACCACCGTGAAGATCCCGGCCAACAGCAGCAGCGTCACGTTCGATATCAAGACCATCGACGACAAGCTGGTTGAAGGTACCGAGAACTTCACCGTGACCATCGGCGCTGCCACCGGTGGCAACTTCGAAAACCTGCAGGTCGATAGCACCAAGGCGAGTGTCACCACCAACATCCTCGACAACGACCACCTGCCGGTTTCGACTGGCGGCGCGGTCAATGGCGTGGAAGACACCGACTACCTGTTCACCTGGAACGACTTCAAGGTCACCGATGCCGATGGCAACACCGGCCTGTTCGTGACCATCACCTCGCTGCCGGTCGACGGTAGCCTGAAGTTCTACAACGGCACCGCATGGGTCGATGTGAAAGCGGGCCAGGTCGTCAGCCAGGCCGACATCACCAGCAACTACCTGAAGTTCGTGCCGAAGGCGAACGAGTCGGGCACCGACGGCTATGGCGGCTCGGGCGTCGGCAACAAACAGGCTGACTACGCGCAGTTCAAGTACAAGCCGAACGACGGCACCAACTTGGGCAGCGAAGTGACCATGAAGGTCGACATCAGTCCGGTGGCCGACAAACCGACCCTGACGATTGGCAGTACCGATGTCGTGTCCAAAGGCCTGACCAAGGAAGTCTGGACCACCCTCAAAGGGCTGGGTACCGACGGCAACGGCATCACTGGCGACGCGCTGAAAACGGTCTTCGCCAACTCCGGCAGTGCTACCTCCAGTGCGACCACCACCAACGTGCAGTCCGATGGCAGCGTCACCGCTGGCACCGGTTCGAAAACGTCGGGCCTGCTCTTCCTGGAAGCCGGCAAGACCTACACCTTCAGCGGCATCGCCGATGACAGCCTGGTGGTCACCATTGGTGGCAAGACCGTGGTAACTGCGACCTGGGGCGCGGGTGGCCAGATTTCTGGCACCTTCACCCCAACGTCCAGCGGCTACTACCCGATCGAGGTTTACCACGCCAACCAATCAGGCCCTGGTAGCTATGACCTGAACATTCAGGCGGGCTCCGGTGCCGTCACCGACCTGAGCAGCAGTAACATCCCGATGTACCAGAACGTGACCGAGATGGCCAACGCTGGCCTGGGCGTGTCCGATCTGCACACCGTCAATGGCCAGAGCTACTACGACGGCTACAAGCTCAACGAAGGGCCGGAAGGTGGCTCGGTCAAGCTGGTCAGCATCAGCACCGGCCTGACCGACACCGATGGTTCCGAGACCTTGAGCGTGACCCTCAGCGGCATTCCGAAAGGGACTGTGCTGAGCGATGGCGCGGGCCACACCGTGACTGTCGGCGGTACGCCGGTGGACGTGACAGGCTGGAAACTCAGCGGCCTGACCCTGACCCCGCCGGCGTACTACAAAGGCACGTTCGACATCACAGTCACCTCCACGGCCACCGAAAGCCTCGGCGGTTCAGACAGCATCACCGGCAAGATCCCGGTCACTGTCTACGGCGCCACCTACAAGGCGACGGTGGGTACCTCGGGCGATGACACCATCAATGGCAGCGAAGGCAACGACATCATCGTCGCCGACGTGGCTGGCCTGAACGTGGTGGCGGGCAAGAACTACAACATCGCCTTCATGGTCGACAGCTCGGGCAGTATGAGCAACCAGTCCGTCGCCGCGGCCAAGGCCCAGTTGGCATCGGTGTTCCAGACGCTGAAAGCCAGCCTGGGCGCTGATACCTCGGGGACGGTGAATATCTTCATCGCCGACTTCGATACCCAGGTAAACAAGAACGTGGCGGTCAACCTTGCCGATACCGACGCACTGGCCAAGCTTCAGGCGGTGTTGGACTCGATGGTGGGTGGTTCAAGCTACGGCGGTGGTACCAACTATGAGGATGTGTTCAAAACCACGGCCAACTTCTTCAAGAGCACCATGGCTACCGGTAACAGCGGTGCAGAGAACCTGACCTACTTCATCACCGACGGTAAGCCGACTTATTACCAGACCAATGAAACGACCAACTACCGCCTGTGGAGCGGCGGCAAGTACCTGGATGACGTAGTCAACGTCAACAACTACAAGGTGGGTGAGACCTTCAGTGTCTGGGCCGACGCAACGCACAAAGTTGAAATCAATAGCGAAGGCAGCCTCAAAGTGCTGACCTACACAGAAAACCGTTGGGGCAACCTGGTGCTTGATTCCACCCGCACGATCGGGACGATTCATGCTCAAGGGGATGGCACCTACGAGTTCTCCGGCCTGGGCGGTACCGGTTATGCCGATTCCTATAACTACTGGGATTCGGCGAACAACACGTCTGCCAGCTTCGCCCTCTTGGGTGGGACTAACGGTGTAAGCAAGGTGCAGGCAATTGGTTTGAACAGCGATGTCAGCCTGACTGACCTGAAGCCATACGACAGCGCCGGCAAGCCGCAGGCCAATATCGACCCATCCAACCTGGCCAGCGCGATCCTCGGGCATTCCGAGGCGACCCTGCCAGGCGCCGACAAGGTCGATGGCGGCAACGGCAACGACATCATCTTCGGTGACCTGATCACCCTCAACGGTGTCGTCAGCGAGGGCTACCAAGCCCTGCAGGCGTACGTTGCGCAGAAGAGCGGTGTCGAGGCCAGTGCCATCACCACCAACAATGTCCACCAGTACATCACCGAGCACTACACCGAGTTCGATATCTCCGGTGCCAACGACGGCAAGGATTTCCTGTCGGGCGGCAATGGCAACGACATCCTCTTCGGCCAAGGTGGCGATGACACGCTCGATGGTGGCAAAGGTAACGACATCCTGTTGGGCGGTACCGGCAAGGACATCCTGATCGGTGGCCAAGGCGATGACATCCTGATCGGCGGTAGCGGTGCGGACACCTTCGTGTGGAAGTCGGGCGATGTCGGCAACGACGTGATCAAGGACTTCAAGGTGGCCGAGGGTGACCGTATCGATCTGAAGGATCTGCTTCAGTTCGAGAAGGGCAGCACCATCGACAACTACCTGAAGATCACCACGGTGGACGGCACCTCGACGCTGCAGGTCAGCAGCGAGGGCAAGCTCAACGCCACTGGTGGCCTGGCCAACGCCGATGTGACGATCAAGCTCGAAGGGGTCAACTGGTCCAATACCTCGATCAACTCGTTGATCAGCGGTGGCGACCCGACCATCCGTATCGATAACAAAGACAGCTGATGCCCAGCCTACCCGGGCGGTCGAAACGACCGCCCGGGTAGGTGCCGGCTCTTTCCTGCCTTCCCCTGACAGCGCATACTCGTGCGCCGGGCCTGCGTGCCCGGGAATCTTTGCCTATGCTGCTGTCTACCTACAAGGAACCAACGTGACGAGGGACACCGCCATGTTCTACGTGCAACGCAACGCTAGCGGCCAGTTGCTGCGGGTAGAAGCAGCCTCTTTTGACGAATTCACCGAAATACTCCCTGCTGACCATGCCGACGTTCAGGAATGGTTTGCCGACGACGAAGTGGAAAACAGCCTCAAAGAGCTCAAGCAAAGTGACCTGGACATGATCCGCGTGCTTGAAGACTTGATCGATGTGCTGACCGCCAAGGGTGTGTTCAGCATCACCGACCTGCCGGCTGGGGCGCAGGCCAAGCTGCTTAACCGTTCCAAGGCGCGCAAGGCGCTGGGCAGCCTGAACAACCTGATCGATGAAGAAGAGCAGGGCGGGTTGATCTAACCGCGGATCAGCCCCGATCTACAGTGATATGGTTATTCATTAAAGATATTTAAAATATCTTTCTTATGACTTTATAGTTGCTCCCACTGCGTACCCGTCGACCAATCGATGCGCCGCACGACTTGAACCCACACGGGAAATCCCCGTGCGTTTCTGATCGTTGCGCGCCTTTGACGTCGCGCACTGCGTGGGAGTGAACCATGTCCGCCGCCTCGAACGCCTTGTCGTCCATCGACAGCGCCCAGCCGCAAAGCTTTGAAATCCGCCCGTTCTCCGGTGCCGTCGGTGCCGAGATCATCGGCCTGGACCTGACCCGACCGGTCAACGCCGAGGATTTCACCCAAATTCATCGCGCCCACCTCGATCACCATGTACTGGTGTTCCGCGACCAGCGCATCACCCCAGAGCAACAGATCAGCTTCAGCCGCCGTTTCGGCGAGCTGCAGATTCATGTGCTCAAGCAGTTCCTGCTGACCGGGCACCCCGAAATCCTGATCGTTTCCAACATCGTCGAAGACGGTCGCAACGTCGGCCTGGGCGATGCTGGCAAGTTCTGGCATTCGGACCTGTCGTATAAAGAGCTCCCCAGCCTGGGTTCGATGCTGCATGCCCAGGAGTTGCCCAGCGAGGGCGGCGATACGCTGTTCGCCGATATGCACAAAGCCTGGGACGCCGTGCCCGAAGCCCTGCGCAAGGTAATCGCCGGCCGCGACGCGGCTCATTCCTACACGGCCCGGTATGCCGAGACCAAGTTCGAAGGCAACTGGCGCCCGGCCCTCAGCGCCGAGCAATTGGCCCAAGTACAGGAAGTGATCCACCCGGTGGTACGCACCCACCCGGAAAACGGCCGCAAGGCGCTGTTCGTCAGCGAAGGCTTCACCACCCGCATCGTCGGCCTGCCAGACGACGAAAGCCGCGACGTGCTGCAGCAGCTGTATGCCCTGAGCGTGCTTGAGCAGAACATCTACCGCCATCAGTGGCAGCCCCACGACTTGGTGTTCTGGGACAACCGTTCGCTGATCCACCTCGCCACTGGCTGCCCGGCGCACCTGCGGCGCAAGCTCTATCGCACCACCATCCAGGGCGATGCCCCGTTCTGACGACTGAGGAAACACACCATGCGTAAATCCATCAGCCGCCTGGCGGCAAGCATTGGCCTGGGCGCGAGCCTGGTCGTCGGCAGCCTGGCGGCCCCCGCCGTGGCCCAGGCCGAAGGCAAAATCCGCATCGCGGAACAATTCGGCATCGTCTACTTGTTGTTGAACGTGGTGCGTGACCAGCACCTGATCGAAAAACACGGTAAAGAACAGGGCGTCGACATTGAAGTCGACTGGGCCCAGCTCTCGGGCGGCGCGGCCATCAACGATGCGCTGTTGTCCGGCTCGGTGGATATCGCCGGTGCTGGCGTTGGCCCGCTGCTGACCGTCTGGGACCGCACCAAAGGCCGGCAGAACGTGAAGGCGGTCGCCTCGCTTGGCAACTTCCCGTATTACCTGGTCAGCAGCAACCCGAATGTGAAGACCATCGCTGACATCTCCGAGAAAGACCGCATCGCCGTGCCAGCCGTGGGCGTCTCCGTGCAGTCGCGCTTCCTGCAGTACGCCGCCGCCCAGCAGTGGGGCGACAAGGAATACAACCGCCTCGACAAGTACACCCTGGCCGTACCGCACCCCGATGCCACGGCCGCGCTGATCGCCGGTGGCACCGAACTGAACGGGCACTTCTCCAACCCGCCGTTCCAGGACCAGGCGTTGGCCAACAAGGATGTGCACGTTGTGCTCAACAGCTACGACCTGCTTGGCCCCAACTCGCCGACCCTGTTGTTCGCCACTGAAAAATTCCGTAAGGACAACCCCAAGACCTACAAAGCCTTCGTCGACGCGCTGGCCGAGGCCGCAGACTTTGCCCAGAAGGACAAGGCCGCCGCTGCTGACACGTACATCCGCGTGACCAAGGCCAAGATCGACCGCGATGTGCTGATCAAGCTGATCGACAACCCGCAGTACGAGTTCACGGTAACGCCGAAGAACACCTACAAACTGGCGGATTTCCTGTATCGGGTTGGCGCCATCAAGCACAAGCCGGAGTCGTGGAAGGATTACTTCTTCCAGGATGAACGCCCGCTGCAAGGGAGCTGATCGATCATGACCGCCCCATTGCCAGGCCACGCGGCCAGCAACCTGAGCCGTGTCGCCACGCCACCGCTGCTCTCGGTGGATAACCTCAGCCTCGAATACCGCACCGCGCAACGCGTGGTGCGGGCCACCCACCAGGTCAGCTTCGAAGTCGACCGCGCCGACCGTTTCGTCTTGCTGGGGCCTTCGGGCTGCGGCAAGTCCACCTTGCTCAAGGCCGTGGCCGGGTTCATCGAGCCCCAGGAAGGGCAGATTCTGCTGCAGGGTCAGCCCGTCAAAGGCCCCGGCCCTGACCGCATCGTGGTGTTTCAAGAGTTCGACCAGTTGCCACCCTGGAAGACGGTAAAGCAGAACGTCATGTTCCCTTTGCTGGTATCGGGCCAGCTCAAGCGTGCCGAGGCCGAGGACCGGGCGCTGCACTACCTGGACAAAGTCGGCTTGGCCGCCTTTGCCGATGCCTACCCACACACCCTTTCTGGCGGCATGAAGGCGCGCGTGGCGATTGCCCGGGCCTTGGCCACCCAGCCGAAGATCCTGCTGATGGACGAGCCGTTCGCCGCGCTGGACGCGCTGACCCGGCGCAAGATGCAGGAAGAGCTGCTGCTGCTGTGGGAAGAGGTGCGCTTTACCCTGCTGTTCGTGACCCACTCCATCGAAGAAGCGCTGGTGGTCGGCAACCGCATCTTGCTGCTGTCGCCGCACCCAGGCCGGGTACGGGCCGAGGTACACAGCCATCAATACGACCTTGGCAGCCTGGGCGCCGCCGATTTCCAGGCCAGTGCCCGGCGTATCCATCGCCTGTTGTTCGATGAAGCGGACACGCCCGAGCAGGCCGACGACCTTGGCTTCAACGATATCCGTATCGCCTACTGACAGGAGCTTCAGCCATGACCACTACACCTGTACGTCAGGAATACGAGGTGCAGCTGGAGCCGCTGCTCAGTGTGCCTCTGGAACGCCAACTGCCCTTAGCCCAGCGCTTGTGGCAGCAAGGCTGGCTGCGCAAGGCTGTCATCCTAGTGGTGATCGCCGCGCTGTGGGAGGCCGTGGCCCGCTATCAAGGCAACGACCTGCTGCTGCCAAGCTTTCTGCAAACCTCTGCTGCGCTGTGGGACGGCCTGCTCAGTGGCGAGTTGCCCGCCAAGGTCGGCGTGTCGCTGGTGATCCTGCTCAAGGGCTATGTGCTGGGTATTGTGCTAGCGTTCGGCTTGACCAGCCTGGCGGTGTCGACCCAGCTTGGCCGTGACCTGCTGGGCACCTTGACCTCCATGTTCAACCCCTTGCCGGCAATCGCCTTGCTGCCGCTGGCGCTGTTGTGGTTCGGCCTGGGCGACAACAGCCTGATCTTCGTGCTGGTGCACTCGGTGCTATGGGCGCTGGCGCTGAATACGTATGCGGGCTTTCTCGGGGTGTCCGAGACGTTGCGCATGGCCGGTCGCAACTATGGCCTCAAGGGCCTGCGATTGGTGCTGCACATCCTGGTGCCGGCGGCCTTGCCGTCGATTCTGTCGGGCTTGAAGATCGGCTGGGCGTTTGCCTGGCGCACCTTGATTGCCGCCGAACTGGTGTTTGGCGCCAGCAGCGGCAAGGGCGGGCTGGGTTGGTACATCTTCCAGAACCGCAACGAGCTGTACACCGACAAGGTGTTTGCCGGGTTGGCGGTGGTGATCTTGATTGGTTTGCTGGTCGAGGGGTTGGTGTTCAACACCCTGGAGCGGCTGACCGTGCGGCGGTGGGGGATGCAGCGCTAGCCAGTAAGCCTGTATCGGCCTCTTCGCGGGCTTGCCCGCGAAGAGGCCGATACAGGCTATGGATTCTGGTACTGAGCCGCCGCATTGCTCAGCATCTTGCCAATCTCTTCGCGCAACCCCTCTGGTTGCTCAACCACCACCCCATCCCCCTGGCTCAGCAGCCACCAACGCAGCGGCCAGCCATCGCTTACCGTGGCCCGCAACCGATGCCCATGCTCCAGCGCCGTCAGCTGCATGTCGCTGCTCAACGGCGCCTCGCGCAACTGCCGCGCCAAGGCATCACTGACCCGCGCCACCAGCTCTACCCCCTCGCCTTGGGCCGGCTGCAGCGCATCACCGCGCAAGTACGTCAGCAAGTCGAAATTGCCGCGCAGCTCGCCCACGGCACTCGACGACCAGTGCCAGCCGAACGGTATGCTCTTGTCATTGCGCTCCAGCGGAAAAATCAGCGACAACTCGTTGAGGTCGCGCTCAACCGTGCGTTTGCTGACATTGAACCCCACATCACGCAGGCGCCACACCAGCTCGGCGCTGGTGATGCCTGGGGAGCGGCTGGGCAGTTGGCGCAGCAGCGCCCACTGACGACTGAGGGTGGCGCGAGTGGTGGCGAACGGCAAAAGATAACGTCCTTGTCTAGGCTTGCCGCAATAGGATGGCGGCACGAGCGGGGCATGGCAATTGGCCACAGCCTGCTCAGATCAAGGAAGTCGCATTTGGTTGCCTCGTGCCGAATCGTTCGCGACAGGTTTTGTCGTGACGTCACGCAGAATCACGCCTCATCACAGCCGAGGTCGAGGTTGTGTGTCGTTCAATGAGGATGAACATGTCTGCTGCCAGCAATATCCATTCGCTGCTTGCCCGTCTTCTGCCAGAGCGGGTCATCGCCCCGCCAGCCCCTGCCGGGAGGCGTCATCGGCTGTTTGCCGGGGTCGGGCTGCCCAGCCAGCGGTCGTTGCTGGTCAGCCGCCTGGACGAGGCCAGCGATTTGCAGGGTGTGTACGCCGACCTGCGCCGCCAAGCGCTGCAAGGCAGCGTGGCCGCACTGAATGACCTCGGCTGGATCTGGCTCAATGGCAAGTACTGGCGTGCCGACACCGTGCTGGCCGGCCACCTGTTGCGCATGGCGGCCTTGCAGGGTAACGCCGCGGCCTGGTTCAACCTGGGCCAGCAGCATTACTTCGGCAAAGGCATCGACACGTCTTACGTGCAGGCGGCCGAGTGTTATCGGCAGGCGTTTGACCGCGGCATGTTGCATGCTGCCGCCGCACTCGGTGACTTGTATGAAGAAGAAGTGTGCGATGGCGACCTGGACTGGCAGGTCGATCTGGTGCAGGCCTACCAATGGTTTTTGCGCGGTGCCCAGCGGGGCGAAGCGCGGTGCCGGTTCGAGGTGGGGTACCGGCTGATGCATGGCCTGTATGTGGAGGCTGATATCAAAGGCGCGCTGTATTGGCTTGAGCTGGCGGCTGCGGCCGGGGTGATGCAGGCGGCCGAGGAGCTGGCGGTGCACTTCAGCAGCCGCGACCGCGCGCGGTACCTGGACTGGCGCGACCGGGCCGTGCAGATGGGCAGTACGCTGGCGCTGACGATGAAGCTGGAAGACCAGGTCCAGCCCTGATTGTTAAAGCAAATTCGGCCCGCAACGCACTCCCATGTAGGAGCGGCCTTGCGTCGCGAAAGGGCTGCGAAGCAGCCCCAGATTCTATCGTCTATGCAGATATTGCTGGGGCTGCTTCGCAGCCCTTTCGCGACGCAAGGCCGCTCCTACACACAGAGCGCGCACGGGCTAAAGACCACGCATGAACAGAATTTCACCCACGCTACCCGTCGCCCACTGTTGACGGCAGGGGGAGGGCCAGGCGTATATTGATAGTTAGCAAACTATGAATATCCTTGGTTCCTTTCATGACCCTTGATCTCCTGCGCCTGCAAGTCAGCAGCGGCATGGTGGTTGCCGCTCGCCATTGGCGGCGCATCTGCCACGCGGCTCTGACGGCCTACGGCATTTCTGAAGCCTGCGCCGCGCCGCTGTTGATGATCGTGCGCCTGGGCGACGGCGTGCATCAGGTGGCGGTGGCTCAGGCCGCTGGCCTCGAAAGCCCGTCGCTGGTACGCCTGCTCGACCAGCTGTGCAAAGCCGGGCTGGTGTGCCGCAGCGAGGACCCTCTCGACCGCCGCGCCAAGGCCCTGAGCCTGACCACCGAAGGCCGCGCCTTGGCCGAATCCATCGAAGCCGAGTTGGTGCGCTTGCGCCGTGAGGTGCTGCAGGGCATCGACCAGGCTGACCTCGAGGCCGCCTTGCGCGTGCTGCGCGCGTTCGAAGCCGCTGGCCTCGGCACACCCGGCGGGGCAGCATGAACGGATTCTTCAGCTCAGTACCCCCAGCCCGCGATTGGTTCTACGGCGTGCGCACCTTCGCCGCGTCGATGATCGCCCTGTACATTGCCCTGCTCATGCAGCTGCCGCGCCCGTACTGGGCGATGGCGACCGTCTACATCGTCTCCAGCCCGTTCGTCGGCCCGACCAGTTCCAAGGCCCTGTACCGCGCCCTGGGCACCTTGCTCGGGGCCGGCGGGGCGATATTCCTGGTGCCACCCTTGGTGCAGTCGCCGCTGTTGCTGAGCGTCGCCATCGCCTTGTGGACCGGCACCTTGCTGTTCCTCTCGCTGAACCTGCGCACCGCCAACAACTACGTGCTGATGCTGGCGGGCTACACGCTACCGATGATTGCCCTGGCCGTGGTCGACAACCCCACCGCGGTGTTCGATGTGGCCTCGTCGCGGGCTCAGGAAATCTGCCTGGGCATTGTCTGCGCGGCCGTGGTCGGTGCAATCTTCTGGCCGCGCCGCCTGGCCCCGGTGGTGGTCGGCTCGACCGGCAACTGGTTTGCCGAGGCGATCCGCTACAGTGATACCTACCTGGCCCGTGACGTCGCCGCCGACAAGGTGGGCGGCATGCGTGCCTCGATGGTGGCCACGTTCAACACCCTGGAAATGATGATCGGCCAGCTCGGCCACGAGGGTGCCGGCCCCCACACCCTGAAGAACGCCAGCGAGCTGCGTGGGCGGATGATCCACCTGCTGCCGGTGATCGACGCCCTGGACGACGCCCTGGTCGCCCTCGAAGGCCGTGCGCCTGTGCAGTTCGCCCAGTTGCAACCGTTGCTGGCCGAGGCCCGCGAGTGGCTCAAAGGCACTGCCGACGATGCCTCCCTGGCGCCCTGGGCCGCCTTGCACGAGCAGATCACCCGCCTGCAACCCAGCGCCGCCGCACTGGACCAGCGCGCCGGCCTGCTGCTGTCCAACGCCTTGTATCGCCTGACCGAGTGGGTCGACCTCTGGCAAGACTGCTGCACCCTCCAGCACGCCCTGCGCAAGGACGACGCCACGCCCTGGCGCGCCGCTTACCGCCACTGGCGCTTGAGCCGCCTGACGCCCTTCTTCGACCGGGGCCTGATGCTGTACTCGGTGTTCTCCACTGTCACCGCGATCATCGTCGCCAGCGGCTTGTGGATTCTGCTCGGCTGGAACGACGGCGGCAGTGCGGTCATCCTCGCGGCCGTGGCCTGCAGCTTCTTTGCCGCGATGGACGACCCGGCGCCGCAGATCTACCGGTTCTTCTTCTGGACGCTGATGTCGGTGATCTTCTCCAGCGTCTACCTGTTCCTGGTGCTGCCCAACCTGCACGACTTCCCGATGCTGGTGCTGGCATTCGCCGTGCCGTTCATCTGCGTCGGCACGCTGACCGTGCAGCCGCGCTTCTACCTCGGCACCTTGCTGACCATCGTCAACACCGCCACCTTCATCAGCATCCAGGGCGCGTACGACGCAGACTTCCTGACCTTTATCAACGCCAACCTGGCCGGCCCGGTGGGGCTGCTGTTCGCGTTCATCTGGACCTTGCTGCTGCGCCCGTTCGGCGTCGAGTTGGCAGCCAAGCGCATGACCCGCTTCGCCTGGCGCGACATCGTCGAGATGACCCAGCCCGCCACCCTGGCCGAACACCGCCAGGTCGGGGTACAGATGCTCGACCGCCTGATGCAGCACCTGCCGCGCTTGTCGCAGACCGGCCAGGACAGCGGCGTGGCACTGCGTGACCTGCGCGTGGGCCTGAACCTGCTCGACCTGCTGGCCTACATGCCCCGCGCCAACCCGCAGGCCCGTGAGCGCCTGGCCACGGTCATCGAGGAAGTCGGCGCCCACTACGCCGCCTGCCTGCGCGCCAACCAACGCCTGCACGCCCCGGCCACGTTGCTGCGCAACATGGAGCGCGCGCGGCAAGGGTTGGCGCTGGATGACCACAACGACCGCGGCGATGCCCGCGTGCACCTGCTGCATGCCCTGAGTGGCCTGCGCTTGGCCTTGCTGCCTGGGGTCGAGGTGATGCTCGAGCCGACCGAACAACCGCAACTGCCCCCCGGCATCGATGGAGCCCCACTGTGATCGGTGATCTGGATATCAGCGGGGTGTTTCTGCCCACGCTGCTGGTGATGATGGTGTTCACCTACCTGCTGTTTCTGGGCGTGCACGCTTTGCTTGTGCGCCTGCATTTCTACCGCCTGGTCTGGCACCGGGCTTTGTTCAACGTTGCCCTCTACGCCGTGATGCTGGGCGCGGTCGACCACTTTTGCCGAAACCTGATGCTGCCATGAAAAAACCTTTGCTGACCCTGGGCCGTGTGGTCCTGACCTTGCTGGTCGTGAGTTTCGCCGCCGTGCTCGTGTGGCAGATGGTGGGCTACTACCTGTTCGCCCCCTGGACCCGCGACGGCCACATCCGCGCCGACGTGATCCAGATCGCCCCGGATGTGTCCGGGCTGATCCAGAAGGTCGAGGTGCGTGACAACCAGGTGGTCAAGCGCGGCGACGTGCTGTTCACCATCGACCAGGACCGCTTCAGCCTGGCCCTGCGCCAGGCCAAGGCGACCCTCGCCGAGCGCGAGGAAACCCTGGCCCAGGCTGCCCGCGAGACGCGCCGTAACCGCAAGCTGGGCAACCTGGTCGCGGCCGAGCAACTGGAAGAGAGCCAGTCCCGCGAAGCCCGCGCCCGCTCGGCGGTCAACGAGGCACAGGTGGCTGTCGATACTGCACAGCTCAACCTCGATCGCTCGGTGGTACGCAGCCCGGTGGACGGCTACCTCAACGACCGCGCCCCGCGTAACCACGAATTCGTCACCGCCGGCCGCCCTGTACTGTCGGTGGTCGACAGCGCCTCGTACCACGTCGATGGCTACTTCGAAGAAACCAAGCTCGGTGGCATCCACATCGGCGATGCCGTGGACATCCGCGTGATGGGCGACAACACCCGCCTGCGCGGCCACGTACAAAGCTTTGCCGCTGGCATCGAAGACCGCGACCGCAGCAGCGGCGCCAACCTGCTGCCCAACGTCAACCCGGCGTTCAGCTGGGTGCGCCTGGCCCAGCGGATTCCGGTGCGTATCGCCTTCGACGAAGTGCCGGAAGACTTCCGCATGATCGCCGGGCGCACGGCCACGGTGTCGATCATCGAGGACAAGCGCCCATGAAACGCCTGATGCTGGTGGGCATGGCCCTGTCCCTCGGTGCCTGTGCCCTGGTTGGCCCGGATTACGAAGTGCCGAAAGACGCGGCCGTGCAGCGCAGCGACCTCAACGGGCCGCTGCGCCAGGACGCCGACAGTGTGGTGTCGGCGCCGGTACCCGAAGACTGGTGGCAGCTGTACCAGGATCAGCGCCTCAACCAACTGGTGCGCCAGGCATTGAGCGCCAATACCGAGCTGCGGGTGGCCGCGGCCAACATCGCCAAGGCCCGCGCCCAGGTCGAAGTGGCCGAATCGCAGGGCGGTTTCAGTGGTGGCATCAAGGCTGGCGCTCAGCGCTTGCAGGAGTCTGGCGAGGCCTTTTTGCTGCCCGAGAAGGTACCCGTGGCCAATATCGGTGAAGCCATCATCAGCGCCTCCTACCAGTTCGACCTGTGGGGCACGTTCAAGCGCGGCACCGAGGCGGCCAAGGCCAACGCCGACGCGGTGCAGGCCGCAGCGGACACCGCGCGCATCACCCTGGTGGCGGATGTGGTCAAGGCCTATACCCAGGTGTGCTCGGCCAACGAGGAATACCACATTGCCCGCGAGTCGCTGGACCTGCAGGAGCAAGGCGTAAAGCTGAACCAGCGCCTGCGCGATGCCGGCCGTGGCGACGAAACCCAGGTCACCCGCTCGCAGACCCAATTCAAATCCCTGCGCGCCGAACTGCCACGCTTCAAGGCCGAGCGCGAGACGGGCTTGTATACCCTCGCTGCACTGCTGGCCAAACCGGTCGAGCAGTTGCCCGCCGGCACCGCCGATTGCGCCGAACTGCCGCACCTGGCCCAACTGATCCCGGTAGGCGACGGTGCCGCGCTGCTCAAGCGGCGCCCCGACGTGCGCCAGGCCGAGCGCCAACTGGCGGCCGCCACCGCTTACATCGGCGTGGCCACGGGCGCGCTGTACCCGGATATCAGCATCGGCGCCCAGGTGGGCACCATCGGTATCCTCGAGAACCTTGGCGAGCCCTCCACCAACCGCTGGGGCTTTGGCCCACAGATCAGCTGGACCATCCCCACCAACGGCACCCGTGCCCGCATCCGCATGGCCGAAGCCTCGACCCAAGCGGCGCTGGCGCATTTCGACGGCGTGGTGCTGAACGCCATCCGCGAGACCCAGACCCGGCTGGCGCAGTACAGCGCCTTGCTCGACCGGCGTGATGCATTGGCCGAGGCAGAGAAGTCGGCCAAGGAAGCGGCGGACCAGACGCACCGGTATTACCAGGCTGGCCGTGAGTCGTTCCTGGCGGATTTGCAGGCGACGCGGACGTATACCGATATGCGCGCGCAGTTGGCGGCGGCGAATAGCCAGGTGGCGGTGGGGCAGATTGGGGTGTTTTTGGCGCTGGGTGGGGGATGGAAGGGGGCTGCTGGCAAGCCTTGATCATTGTGTGGTGGCGAGAAGGTGTTTGGCGACAGGATTGCGGCGCCTATGAGATCGAGCGCCGCCCGCGCGGCGCTTCGCGGGGCAAGTCGGACCGCCGCACCGCCGCGCGGGCGGCGCTCGGTCTTGAGGGCGCCGAACCTCTAACGTCGAACACCCCGAATATGTCAGACATTTCCGAATCTGAAACCAAATGCTTCAGCTCTCGCTATCAGGCGAACTATCCTACGCGCCTGTCGGAAGGTGCTGTCTAGGCGGGGAGATGCCCCAGGAATAATGTCCTCGGGTCGCCTCGCAAGGCGATCGGGCGTGAGACACCCGGTTCTATAGCACATCGCTTAATGGCGGTCGTACGCGGGCAGGCTTCGGTCTGGCCGGGTATGCCTATGGACCCGGGTCTCACCCCGCGTATGACTGCCACCCAGCTCCGTGAGACGAAAAGGAAGGCAGTTACCTATCCGCATGCCATAGGTGCCCCACCATGAAAAAAATCGTCCCCGACCCACCGCCCGCAACCCTCCTTCTGCTCGACCCACCCCTCATCACGCTCCAAGACCCTCCCTGCGCCGAAACGTGCGACCTGCTGATCCGCGCCCTGACCCTGACGGTGGAGCAGACCACCTCCGCCCTGCTAGACAGCAGCCCTGGTCTGATGCGTGATGCGATGGGCATGAACATCCGCCTGTTGTGCCGGATGATCAACGCCTTGTGCGACCACACCCGCGCCAGCGCCTGAGCCGAGCACGCCTTCTACAAGAGTCAACACGCCTCCTGGGTTGAAGCTTATTTGTCACAAGATTTTTCATGAAATCCGCCCGCTACCCTTGAGAGAAATAGAGTGGAAGTGAACAATGTTCTCTTTCGCATTCCCTCCGAGACTGGCCATGAAAACCCGTTCCCGTCTGCTTGCCTGGCTGCCTGCTTTCCTGCTTGGCCCAGTGCTGGCGCTGTGCAGCACCGCGGTGCTGGCCGAAGCCCCCGCCGAGGCCGCCAAGGCCTTGCACCTGCTCGACTACATCGGTGCCGACTACCCGCCGACCGTGCGCGACGGCAAGGTGATCGACGAGGGTGAATACCGCGAGCAACAGGAATTCACTGCGTTACTGGCCGAGCTGGTCAAAGGTTTGCCGGCGCATGCTGAGCAAACGGCATTGGAGCAGGGCGTAGAGGGTTTGCGCCAGGCCATTGAGCAGCGTCATGAAGGCGCCGCCGTTGCCCGTCAGGCCCGCCAGTTAGGCGCGCGCCTGGCGGTGGCCTACGAGGTTAGCCAGGCCCCGGTGATTACCCCGGACCCGGCCCGCGGGGCCTCGCTGTATGCGCAGAACTGCTCGATCTGCCATGGCGATACCGGCACCGGCGATGGCCCGGCCGGTGTCGGCCTGGAGCCGCCGCCCGCTAACCTGCGCAGCGTCGAGCGGCTTGACCAGTTGAGCCTGTTCGACCTGTACAACACCCTTGGCCTGGGCATCGAAGGCACCGAGATGCCATCGTTCGCCGATCAGCTCGATGAGCGTCAGCGCTGGGACGTCGCCGCCTATGTGGCAAGCTTCACTGCCCAGCCTGAAGCCGCAAAAGGTGACAAGGTCTGGAACCTGGCCGACCTTGCCCGCCAAACCCCGGCTGAAGTCGCGGCCAACGAAGGCGCCAGTGCGCTGGACGCTTTCCGTGCCCAACGTGCCCAGCCGCCGCAAGTCAAACGCGGCCCGGCGCAGTTGCTCGAGTACACCGCCAGCACCCTGGATAAAAGCCTGGCCGCCTACCGCGAAGGCGATCACGACCAGGCGTATGACTTGTCTGTGGCCGCGTACCTGGAAGGGTTCGAGCTGGTGGAAAGCTCGCTGGACAACATCGATACCCAAGCGCGCAAAGACACTGAAAAATCCCTTATGGCTTACCGCCAGTCACTGCAGGACGGTTTGCCAGTGGCCCAGGCTGAGCAGCGCTTAACTGAAGCCAAGGCCAAGCTCGGCCAGGCCGCCAAGCTGCTGGGCAGCGACGGCCTGAGCTGGTCGCTGAGCTTCATTTCGGGGCTGTTGATTCTGCTGCGCGAAGGCCTTGAAGCGATTCTGGTGCTGGCGGCGATCCTGGCCTTCCTGCGCAACACCGGCCAGCAGTCGGCTGTGCGCAGCGTGAATATCGGCTGGGGGCTGGCGCTGGTTGCCGGCTTTGCCACCTGGGCCCTGGCGGCTTATGTGATCGACGTGGGCGGTGCCCAGCGCGAGCTGCTGGAAGGCTGCACGGCGCTGTTTGCTGCGGTCATGGTGCTGTGGCTGGGGGTATGGATGCACGACCGCCGCCACGCTGCGGCCTGGCAGGACTACATCAAGAGCAGCCTGGTCAGTGGCGGCGGGCGCTTCGGCTTTGCCATGCTGGCGTTCTTCTCGGTGTACCGCGAGCTGTTCGAGGTGATCCTGTTCTACGAAACCCTGTGGCTGCAGGCGGGGCCTGCCGGGCATCAGGCGGTGCTGGCAGGGGGCGCGACGGCGCTGGTGCTGCTGGTGGGGTTGGCGTGGGTGATTTTGCGCGGTTCGGCCAAGCTGCCGCTGTCGCTGTTCTTCAGCATCAACGCGGCGCTGTTGTGCGCGCTGTCGGTGGTGTTCGCCGGGCACGGCGTCAAGGCACTGCAAGAGGCCGGGGTGCTGGGCACGCGGCCGGTGGCGTTCTTCGAGTTCGACTGGCTGGGCATTCATGCCGATGCCTACTCGCTGGCAGCCCAGGCGGTGGCATTGCTGGCCATCGTGTTCCTGTACGGGCGCTCGCGGTTGGCCGAGAAGCACAGGGCGGCGGCCAGCTAAGGCCGCCCTCCTGGTATACCTGTTCGATCAGGCCGGTTGTGGCGCCTTGAGAATGTTCTGCAGCAGTTGAACACTGTCGACGGCGTCATGACCCAGGCTGGTCAGGTAGCCACCATCGGGTTGATCGGTCAGCCCTTTATCGTACAGGCGCTGAGCGGCCGCGATCAGGGCAGGGGAGGCGTGGCTGTTTATCTTGATGCCTTCCTGGCTGCTGTCGTGCTTGAACAGCGCGAGGACTTCCAGTTCGGCGATCAGATCGGGGGTAAAGGACATGGCGACTCCTGACTTCCAGACGAGGATGGCGGCACCGTCATCGGTGCCTGACCTTCGAGTGTAGTCGGGTTATTCGTCGTCGCCTTGATCCATCTCAGGTGGCAGCTCGGGCAGGGCGCGCAGGGCGTTTTCATACCACTCGCTATTGAAGGCGCGGTCTTCCACCAGCATGTTGTCGATCTCGAAGGCCAACACATGGGCCATCAGGTTGAGGATGTCCTCGCGCGCGTAGCCGACCAGGGTGAGCTTGTTGAAGGTGGCTTTGGCGGCCGGCGGCTCGCCGCTTTCGATCTGGTTCTCGATGGCCTGGGTCAGCGTTGCTTCGGCGAAGGCTTCGTCGTCATTGTCGATGTCGGTGGGCTCGCTCATGGCGGTACTCCTGTGATGGGGCATACAGTTTGCCACGCCTGTGCTGGCAATGTCCGGTCATCGACCGGGTGCATGACGCTGGTCAGGCGCTGGCGCAGGGGCTATAAAAGCCGGGCCATCCCCATACGGCCTGGAGGCTGTTACCCCATGCTCAAGCTTCACGGATTCTCGGTCAGCAATTACTACAACATGGTCAAGCTGGCGCTGCTGGAAAAAGGCCTGCCTTTCGAGGAGGTCACCTTCTACGGCGGCCAGGCGCCCAAGGCACTGGAAGTCAGCCCGCGGGGCAAGGTACCGGTATTGGAAACCGAGCACGGCTTTATCAGCGAAACCAGTGTGATCCTCGACTACATCGAGCAGACCCAAGGCGGCAAGGCACTACTGCCAACCGAGCCGTTCGAGCAGGCCAAGGTGCGTGAGCTGCTGAAGGAAATCGAGTTGTACATCGAGCTGCCGGCGCGTACCTGCTATGCCGAGTCCTTCTTTGGCATGGCGGTGGAGCCGTTGATCAAGGAACGCGCCCGTGCCGACCTGCTGGCGGGCTTTGCCACGCTCAAGCGCAATGGGCGCTTCGCACCCTATGTGGCGGGTGAGCAGCTGACCATTGCCGACCTGATGTTCTGCTTCTCGGTCGACTTGGCCTACGCGGTGGGCAAGAAGGTGCTGAACCTCGACTTCCTCGCGGACTTCCCCGAGGCCAAGGCATTGCTGGAGAAAATGCGCGAGCACCCGCACATGGCGCGGATCCTGGCAGACAAGGAGGCGGCGATGCCGGCCTTCATGGAGATGATTCGTAGCGGCAAGCGCTAACTGTAGCTAGCGCTGAACCTGTAGGAGCAGCCTTGTGCTGCGAAGAGGCCGGTGCAAACACCTTAGATCCAGGGTGTTTGCACCGGCCTCTTCGCAGCACAAGGCTGCTCCTACAACAAGCAGTTAGCGCGAAGCCAGCAAGGCTTGGCCACGCACCACGGCCGCACGCACCTGCGCCGGTGCGGTACCACCAATGTGGTCACGGGCATTGACCGACCCTTCCAGGGTCAGCACAGCGAACACATCCTGCTCGATCTGATCGCTGAACTGGCGCAGTTCGTCCAGGCTCATCTCGGCCAGGTCCTTGCCAGTGTCCACGCCATACTTCACCGCGTGGCCGACGATTTCGTGGCAATCACGGAACGGCAGGCCACGGCGTACCAGGTAGTCAGCCAGGTCAGTGGCGGTGGAGAACCCGCGCAGTGCCGCTTCACGCATGATCGCGTGCTTGGGCTTGATGGCCGGGATCATGTCGGCAAAGGCACGCAGCGAGTCGCGCAGAGTATCGGCGGCGTCGAACAGCGGTTCCTTGTCTTCCTGGTTGTCCTTGTTGTAGGCCAGCGGTTGGCCTTTCATCAGGGTCAGCAGGCCCATCAGGGCGCCGAACACGCGGCCGCTCTTGCCACGTACCAGCTCCGGCACGTCTGGGTTCTTTTTCTGCGGCATGATCGAGCTGCCGGTGCAGAAGCGATCAGGCAGGTCGATGAACTGGAACTGGGCGCTGGTCCACAGCACCAGCTCTTCGGAGAAGCGCGACAGGTGCATCATCGCCAGGCTCGCGGCAGCGCAGAATTCGATGGCGAAGTCACGGTCCGAAACGCCGTCCAGCGAGTTGCCCGATACGTCCTCGAAGCCCAGCAGCTTGCAGGTGAGCTCGCGGTCGATCGGGTAGGTGGTGCCGGCCAGCGCGGCGCTGCCCAGGGGCATGCGGTTGGTGCGCTTGCGGCAGTCGACCAGGCGCTCGTAGTCGCGGCTGAGCATTTCGAACCAGGCCAGCAAGTGGTGGCCGAAAGTGACCGGCTGGGCGGTTTGCAGGTGGGTGAAGCCGGGCATGATGGTCTCGGCTTCACGCTCTGCCTGCTCCAGCAGGCCCTGTTGCAGGCGGGTGATTTCGGCCAGGATCAGGTCGATCTCGTCGCGCAGCCACAGGCGGATGTCGGTGGCGACCTGGTCGTTGCGGCTGCGGCCGGTGTGCAGCTTTTTACCGGTGATGCCGATGCGATCGGTCAGGCGTGCCTCGATGTTCATGTGCACGTCTTCAAGGTCGACGCGCCAGTCGAAGTTGCCGGCCTCGATCTCGCCCTGGATGGTCTTCAGGCCATCGATGATGGTGTCGCGCTCGGCATCGCTGAGCACGCCGACCTGCGCCAACATGGTGGCGTGGGCGATCGAACCCATGATGTCGTGGCGGTACAGGCGCTTGTCGAAATCGACCGAAGCGGTGAAACGGGCGACGAAGGCGTCGACGGGCTCACTGAAGCGGCCGCCCCAGGACTGATTGGTCTTGTCGGTGCTCATGGATTCACTCATTGCAGGCGTGAACGAAAAAGTGGCGCCGATAATAGCAGGGTTGGGCTGGCTGCCGCAGGACGCCGGTCGAGAGAAATGACGGCAAATGGGCAGGCAAACGAGCAAGCAAGGATTTGCAGGATTGAACGGCAGTGTTCCACGGACCGTCTACAGTTGGACAGAGGACTGGCAGTGAATCTGCCGGCCGAGTGAATCTTTGGCCATTGCACCGGTCTAGAGCGTGACACGCAGTGTCGCTCGAACCACACTTGTCTACGCTACACCTGTGCGAGACTCATTCAGGAATCCAGCGCAATTATGAATGTCCTGATCGTTGATGACGAACCCCAAGGCCGTGAACGCCTCAGTAGGCTACTCGGCGAACTAGAGGGTTATACCGTGCTGGAGCCAAGCGCCACCAACGGCGAGGAGGCCCTGGCGCTGATCGAAAGCCTAAAGCCCGATGTGGTCTTGCTGGACATCGGCATGCCTGGCCTGGATGGCCTTCAGGTCGCTGCTCGCCTGTGCGAGCGCGAAGCGCCGCCCTCGGTGGTGTTTTGCACCGGCGACGATGAATACGGCACAGAGGCTTTCAAGGACAGCACCCTCAGCCATGTGACCAAACCCTTCCAGCCTCAGGCGTTGCGCGATGCGCTGCGCAAGGCCGAGAAGCCCAACCGCGCCCAGTTGGCGGCGCTCACCCGGCCGGCCAATGAAGGCGGCGGCCCGCGCAGCCATATCAGTGCGCGAACGCGAAAGGGCATCGAGCTGATTCCCTTGCCCCAGGTTATCTATTTCATCGCTGACCACAAATACGTGACCTTGCGCCACGAGGGCGGTGAGGTGTTGCTCGATGAGCCCCTCAAGGCCCTGGAAGACGAATTTGGCGAACGCTTCGTGCGTATCCACCGCAACGCGCTGGTGGCCCGCGAGCGTATCGAACGCCTGCAGCGCACCCCGCTTGGGCATTTTCAGCTGTTTCTCAAAGGCCTGGACGGCGATGCCCTGACCGTCAGCCGGCGCCATGTGGCTGGCGTGCGCAAGATGATGCAGACGCTCTGACCACGTCTTTGCGCGGCCGCTGCCCACGGCCGCGCACGGGACGTACATAGCCATTGACCCGCATCTGCTGGTGATGCCGCCGGAGCTGTTATCATCGGCAGCATTTCTCTGCATCGGGGCGTTCCATGTCCACTCGCGAAATCCGCATTGCCACCCGTAAAAGTGCCTTGGCCCTGTGGCAGGCCGAATACGTCAAAGCCCGCCTCGAGCAGGCGCACCCTGGGCTGATCGTGACCCTGGTGCCCATGGTCAGCCGCGGTGACAAGCTGCTGGATGCGCCGCTGGCGAAAATCGGCGGCAAGGGCCTGTTCGTCAAGGAACTGGAAACCGCCCTGCTGGACAACGAAGCCGACATCGCCGTGCACTCGATGAAAGACGTGCCCATGGACTTCCCTGAAGGCCTGGGCCTGTACTGCATCTGCGAGCGGGAAGACCCGCGCGACGCCTTCGTTTCCAACCGTTTTGCAAGCCTCGAAGCCTTGCCCGCCGGCAGCATCGTCGGCACCTCCAGCCTGCGCCGCCAGGCCCAGTTGCTGGCGCGTCGGCCAGACCTCGAAATCCGCTTCCTCCGTGGCAACGTCAATACCCGCCTGGCCAAGCTCGACGCTGGCGAGTATGACGCGATCATCCTCGCCGCCGCCGGTTTGATCCGCCTCGGTTTCGAAGACCGCATCACCGCCAGCATCAGCGTCGATGACAGCCTGCCGGCGGGCGGCCAAGGTGCGGTGGGTATCGAATGCCGCAGTGCCGACAGCGAAATCCATGCACTGCTGGCCCCGCTGCACCATCTCGACACCGCCGACCGGGTGGTGGCCGAACGGGCCCTGAACAAGCGCCTTAATGGCGGCTGCCAGGTGCCGATTGCCTGCTACGCAGTGCTTGAAGGCGACCAATTGTGGCTGCGCGGCCTGGTTGGCCAGCCGAGCGGTGGCACCTTGCTGGTGGCCGATGCCCGCGCGCCGCGCGCATCGGCTGAAGCCTTGGGCGTGCAGGTTGCCGAAGACCTGCTCAGCCAAGGCGCCGAGGCCATCCTCAAGGAAGTCTATGGCGAGGCCGGGCACCCGTGAGCCCTTGGCGCCTGTTGCTGACCCGGCCTGAAGAGGACTGCGCGGCGCTGGCGCAGAGCCTGGCAGCCGCCGGCGTGGCCAGCAACTGCCTGCCTTTGTTGGCGATCGAGCCTGTGCGATTGGGCGACGTGGCGCGTCAGCGGCTTGCCGGGCTGGGGCACTATCAGGCCATGATCGTGGTCAGCAAACCGGCCGCCAGGTTGCTGCTTGAGCAACTTGCGCACGCCGGCCTGCAGCCTCCGGCAACCGGCTGGTTTACCGTCGGTGAAGCAACGGCTGCAGTGCTGCAATCCGCCGGTCTTCAGGTGACTTTCCCTACGCAAGGTGACGACAGCGAGGCCTTGCTCGCACTGCCGGTCCTGCGCGACGCTATCGCGCTTCCTACACCACGCGTCCTTATCGTCCGTGGCGTGGGAGGTCGCGAACTGCTGGCAGAGCGTCTTGCAGAGCAAGGTGCTAGTGTCGATTATCTGGAACTGTATCGTCGCTGCCTGCCGGAGTACCCGGCGGGCACGCTGATGCGTCGCATCGAAGCGGAACGCCTCAATGGCCTGGTGGTCAGCAGTGGGCAGGGTTTTGAACATTTGCAGCAGATGGCCGGCGCCGATTGGCCGCAGGTGGCGCGTCTGCCGCTGTTCGTGCCGAGCCCGCGGGTTGCCGAGCAGGCCAGGGCCGCCGGGGCCCAACAGGTTGTGGATTGCCGTGGCGCCAGTGCCACGGCCTTGCTGGCAGCTGTGCAGCGCAGCGCTGCACCTGCCTCTTAAGGCGCTAAGCTGAACGCCTAGCGCCCCCATGCAAAGGATGGATACGTGAGCGAAACTGTCTTGTCCAATAACGATCAGCCGTCGGCCCAGACGCCGGCGGATCCCGTCACCGCCACACCCGCCAAGCGCTCCGGCACCGGTCTGGCAGCGCTGGCGCTGCTGCTGGGTGCGGCCGGGGTCGCAATAGGTGGCTGGGGTGTCTGGCAGGTGCGGCAACTGCAAGGCAGCGAATTCAACCAAGGGCAGCACCTTGAAGCCCTGAACCAGCGCGCCGAAGCGCTGCAGCAGCGTGAACAGCAGATCAGCGCGCAGCTGGCCAGCCTGCCGGCTGCCAGCGAGCTGGAAGACCGCCGTCGCCTGGTTTCGCAGCTGCAAGGCGATCAGCAACGCCTCAGCCAGCGTCTGGAAACCGTGCTGGGCGAGAGCCGCAAGGAATGGCGCCTGGCAGAGGCCGAACACTTGCTGCGCCTGGCTACCCTGCGCCTCTCGGCGCTGCAGGACATCACCAGCGCCAAGGCCCTGGTCGAAGGCGCCGACGAAATCCTTCGCGAGCAGAGCGACCCCGGTGCCTTCGCCGCTCGCGAGCAGTTGGCGCGCAGCCTAGCAACCTTCAACAGCACGCAGCAGCCAGACCGCACGGGCCTGTTCCTCAAACTGGCTGCACAGCGCGAACTGGTGCAACAACTCAGCGCCCAGTCGCCTGAGTTCGAGAGCAATGCCGATGCGCTCGGTGCGCTGACATCCGACGGCGATGGCGCCAGTCGCTGGTCGCAGTGGTGGGCGGAAATCTCGAAGTATTTCCAGATCGACTTCAACGCCGATGACAACGTGCGGCCGCTGCTGGCCGGGCAGTCGCTGAACCAGCTGCGCCTGGCCTTGAGCCTGACCATCGAGCAAGCCCAGTGGGCCGCGCTCAATGGCGAGGCCAAGGTCTACACCCAGGCACTGGATGATGCGCGCAGCGTACTGCTGGCCAACTTCAATGCCGACAACCCACAAAGCAAGGCCATGCTCGACAGCCTCAACGCCTTGGCCGAGCAACCGGTGTCTGTGGTCACCCCTGACCTGAGCGAGAGCCTGGCCTCGGTGCAAGCCTACATCCAGCGCCGCCACCTGCCGGCCGAGGGTGAAGGGGGCAAGCCATGAAGCGGGTCTACCTGCTGGCCGTACTGGCGATCGTGATCGCCGCGGCGCTGGGCATTGCGGTGGCCAAGCACAGTGGCTACGTCTTGATCGCCTATGGCAGCTTCCGCTACCAGTCGGGGCTTTGGGCGGCGCTGGCGGGGCTTGTGGCCGTGATCGCCCTGCTTGGGTTGTTGCGCTACCTGGTTGGCCTGGTGCTGACCTCCAGCGGCGTGGTCAACCCGTGGTCGCGTCGTAACCGCAGCCGGCGCATCCGTCTTTCCATCGAGCAAGGCCAGTTGGACCTCGCCGAGGGCCGCTGGGCCAGTGCCCAGCGCCATCTGCACCGCGCCGCCGAAGCTGAGCGCCAGCCCTTGCTGTACTACCTCGGCGCCGCCCGCGCCGCCAACGAGCAAGGCCGCAAGGAAGACAGCGACAACCTGCTGGAGCGCGCCCTGGAGCGTCAGCCGCAGGCGGAACTGGCCATTGCCCTGACCCATGCCCAGTTGCAGATGGACCGTGGCGACACGGATGGTGCGCTGGAAACCCTGTTGGCGATGCAGGCGCGGCACCCGCATAACACCCAGGTGCTGCGCCTGCTGCAGCGCTTGTACCTGGAACGTGGCGATTGGTCGGCGCTGATTCGCCTGCTGCCTGACCTGCGCAAGGGCAAGGTGCTGCCAGCGGCTGAGCTTGCCGAGCTTGAAAAGCGTGCGTGGGGCCAGAACCTGAGCCTGGCGATAACCCGCGGCGAGGATGCGCAAAGTGCGCGTCAGGCCCTGGAACGTGCCTGGCAGCAACTGACTGCCGCCCAGCGTCAGGAGCCGCAGCTGGTGCTGGCCTACGCCGAGCAGCTGCGCCAGGTCGGCGCCCAGGGCGAAGCCGAGCAAGTGCTGCGCACGGCCCTCAAGCGTGAGTACGAAAGCCACCTGGCTCGCTTGTATGGCCTGGTACGCGGTGATGACCCGGCGCGCCAGTTGCAAACAGCCGAAGGCTGGCTGAAGGCGCATCCACAGGACCCAAGCCTGCTGCTGACCCTCGGCCGCCTGAGCTTGCAGAACCGCCTGTGGGGCAAGGCGCGGGACTATCTGGAAAGCAGCTTGCAGATGGAGCGCAACCCGGAAACCTGTGCCGAATTGGCCCGTTTGCTCGCCGGCCTTGGCGAGACCGAGCGCAGCAACCAGCTGTTCCAGGAAGGCCTCGGCTTGCTGGATGAGCGCTTGCTGGCGCTGCCGTTGCCAGAAGCAGTGCGCGCCTGAGTTACGCCTAAGCGTTTTACCTGGGTTACCCCTTAGTTCGCGCCAGCGTGCGGGCTAAGGGAGCGGGTAACTTGTCCGGCGATATAAGTTAGTTCTGCAGTCCATTTCTTAAGACGTTTCCTACTGCTTGGCAGGAAACTTCCTTTGCTATTCAGCGACTTGTCGTCCCTGTAGCGCCTTGAAACACAGCGGTTACTTCCTCTACCGTTTCAAGCCACTTCATTCCCCGGGACCTCCATCGCCCATGCTGCCGGCCCGTTTACGCACTTTTTTCTTTCCTGCCTGCCTTGCCGCGTTGGCTGTGCTGGCCGGGTCATTTCACCTGGAAAGTGCCCTGGGGCTGGTGCCGTGCCCGTTGTGCTTCAGCCAACGTTTGTTACTGGGCCTGTATGGGCTGCTTTGCCTGTGCGCAGTGCTGCAGGCACCGGGCAGGTCGGGTATTCGTCGTTACGCGCAAGCACTGTTGGCCTGCTCGGCGGCGGGGGCGTTGCTGGCGGCACGGCATGTCTGGCTGCAAGGGGCGGGTGGGGCAGTTCACGTGTGCCCGGCTCCGATCTGGGATGTGTTCGAGCAATCCTGGCGTGAAGCCGCGCGGCAATTGCTGCTGGGTGGCCCGGATTGCAACGCGCTGACCTGGAGCTTTGTTGACCTGACACTGCCTGAATGGAGCCTGCTGGCATTCCTGTTGCTGGGCGCGCTGCCCTTGAGCCGCCTGCTGGCGTATCGTTTCCGCACCCTGGCGGGCGATTGACCTGGCGCAAGCCTGGGACGCTATCGCGACCAATGGTGTTGTAACGGGGTATTAAACACTTGTATGAACTTTGTCTGCTGCGTACCTTGATGGTCAGCACGCGCGGGAATAATCTCCCAGCACGCATACCGAAAATACAACTGCTCGATGCCGTCCTGCTGATGTCACCTTTGTGCTGCGCGGTCGTGGTGCGAGGTGCAGCGGCATCTACCCAGAAGGGAAGAGATCGCCATGCTCGATAGTTGTCAGAACGCCCAGGAACGCTGGGGTGGGGTTCACAAGCTGATCGACCGTTGGCTGGAGGAGCGCCATGAACTGGTGCAGGCTTTCCGCGCGTTGCGCGACGCCAAGCCAGCCTTCGCCGACAAGGACAAGAACCGCGATTTTTGCGCGGTGCTGGTCGATTATGTCTCGGCTTGGCATTTCGAAGTCAGCGAACAGCTGGTCAGTGAAGCCAAGGCCTTCGGCGACACTCGCGGCCTTGAACTGGCCACGCAGATCAACCCGCGCATCGATGACAGCACCCAGATCGCGCTGGCATTCAATGACCATTGCGAGAAGGGCGAGTGCACAGACCCCGAGCGCTTCGCCGAAAAACTGGCCAAGCTGGGCGGCCTGCTGCACGAGCGCTTCGAGCTGGAGGATTGCCTGATCGAGGTGCTGCATAACGCGCACAAGGAAGAGGGCACGGTCGAAGCCTGAGGCGTGGCGTCAGTCGCCAACCGCCAGCAGTTCGATCTCGAATACCAAGGGGGTATAGGGCGCGATCAGGTCACCCGCGCCCTCGGCACCGTAGGCTTGCGCCGACGGAATCACCAGGCGCCATTTCGCGCCTGCATGCATCCGAGGCAACGCCACCCGCCACCCTTCGATCACCGAATCCAGGCTGAACCACTGCGGCTGCTGGTTTTGGTCGAACACCGAGCCATCCGGCAACCTACCCACGTAGCGTACCTGTACCTTGCCACCCGCTTTCGGCTGCGCGCCGGCGCCGCTTTGCAGTTCGCTGTAAAGCACGCCTTCGGGCAGTTCATGCACACCGGCACGCGCCCGCTCGTTGGCCATGAAGCGTGTTTCCACTGCTTTGGTTTTTTCTGCCTGAGCCTGCTCGGCGGTGTTGTCGGCCTGCGCTTCATGCTGCTGCAACACAGCCTGCATGCGTGCCTTGTCGAGCTTCAGTGGTTGCCCTTGATAGGACTGGCGCAGGCCTTCGACCAGGGCGTCCAGTTGCAGCCCCGGCATCTCTTCGCGCAGCCGCTCGCCCAGGCTGGCACCCAGGCTGTAGGCCAGGTCGTGGTCGTCTGCATTGGCCAGGGCAAAAGGCGCCACCAGGCACAAACCTAAAACAAGAAAACGCGGCATGGACAGTTCCTGCGCAATGAGCGGGCCGTGGCAGCCAACATCGGGGTTGGCCTGTATCTGCCAAATATGAGCAACGCTTAATTCAGCAACTACACTTTCACGGAGCTGCAAGATAACAACTTTGCCCAGGCATGCAACGCGGCGTAAATATTACTGTCAACATGCCCTAGCGGCGGTAGCAGCAGAAGCATAGTATGAGCCGCAATCTCGTCAGCCAGGAGGTAAACCATGTCGGCCAAAAAGAAGCCAGTAAGTACGCCGTTGCACCTGCTCCAGCAACTTTCGGGCAGCCTGCTCGAACATTTGGAAGATGCCTGCTCGCAAGCGCTGGCTGATGCGGAAAAACTGCTGGCCAAGTTGGAAAAGCAACGTGGCAAGGCACAAGAGAAACTGCACAACGGTCGCCTGAAACTGCAGGATGCGGCCAAGGCAGGTAAAGCCAAGGCGCAGACCAAGGCACAAAAAGCGATCGGTGAACTTGAAGGGTTGCTCGACTCGCTCAAGGACCGCCAGACCCAGACCCGTACCTACATCCAACAGCTCAAGCGTGATGCCCAGGACAGTCTGAAGCTGGCCCAGGGTGTGGGCAAGGTGCGTGAAGCCGCGAGCAAGGCACTGGACCAGCGCGCCGTCGCTGCCAAGGCTGCAAAACCAGCTGCTGCCAAAGCACCGGCCAAGGCTGCCAGCAAGCCGGCAGCACGCGCCACGGCCGCCAAACCTGCCGCCAAAGCACCTGCAGCCAAGGCGCCGGCCAGAGCTGCTGCCGCCAAGCCAGCCGCCAAAGCCGCTGCCACCAAAGCGCCAGCAAAAGCCGCTGCCGCCAAGGCACCCGCCAAAACCGCCGCCGCCAAACCTGCGGCCAAGCCAGCCGCTAAAGCCGTCGCTGCCAAAGCACCGGCCAAGGCTGCAGCTGCAAAACCCGCAGCCAAGCCAGCTGCTGCCAAGGCGCCAGCCAAGGCCGCCGCTGCTAAACCGGCAGCCAAACCTGCAGCGGCCAAAGCCCCGGCCAAACCTGCAGCTGCAAAACCTGCGGCCAAGCCTGCTGCCAAGCCCGCGGCTGCCGCTAAAGCACCCGCGCGTGCTGCCGCCAAACCGGCTGCAAAACCGGCTGCTGCCAAACCAGCCGCGAGCAAGCCAGCCGAAACCAAGCCCGCCACGGCTGCCACCAGCGCGCCTGCCGCCGCGACCAACTCGGCCAGCCCGGCCGCAGCACCGTCGGCACCCGCCAGCACCCCGGCTCAGGCGCCGTCTTCGGCATCCTGAAGCGCTGCCGCCGCGACGCGCAATTGATGCAGCGCGCGGTGATCTTGGGCCTGGTCCGGCGCTAGCCGGGCCAGCCAGTCGTCCGTGGGCTCGTGCGAGTCCGCGGGCCACTGTTGCGAGCACGCCTGCAGGCGTTCCAGCAAGGCCTTCTCGGCCTGCAATTCCAACCCCTTTACTTGCTCACGCAACGCTGCCAACTGCGCATCGTTGTGCGCTGCCGTGCGCCATTGCTGGCGCAGGTTACGCAATGGCGTCACCACCTCACGCTGCCAAGGTTCGGCAATGTCGCGCAGGGCTTGTGCGCGCTCACCTGTCGCGGCCACGCCGCGTGCTTGCAGCCAGGTGCCGCAGAGCAACAGGCAAACGTCACCGCCCAACGCTTGCACGTCAAGGCAGGCCTCTTCCACGCCGGCCCTGGCATACAAGGCCAGGGCGTGATTCCACAGGTCGGTGTACATGATTCCACTCACGCTACGGGCCGAGGAAGCTGGTAGACTCCGCGACCATCATGATCAGACTATCCAACCTCACTTTACAGCGTGGTCCGCAGCGCTTGCTAGAAGGCGCCGAGATGACCTTGCACGCCGGCCACAAGGCCGGTTTGATCGGTGCCAACGGCGCCGGAAAATCCAGCCTGTTCGCCTTGCTGCGCGGTGAGCTTTCGCCCGATTCCGGCGATTGCCAGCTGCCCGGCGACTGGCGCATCGCCCACATGCGCCAGGAGGTCGACACCCTCGATCGCCTCGCGGTGGACTATGTGCTCGATGGCGACGTGCGCCTGCGCAAGGTGCAGGCCGAGCTTGCCATCGCCGAAACGGCGCACGACGGCACGGCCCTGGCGCGCCTGCACAGCGAGCTGGAAAGTGCCGATGGCTATACCGCCGATGCCCGAGCACGCAAATTGCTGGCCGGCCTTGGCTTCACCAACGAACAGATGGACCGCCGCGTCGGTGACTTCTCCGGTGGCTGGCGGATGCGCCTGAACCTGGCACAGGCACTGATGTGCCCGTCCGACCTGCTGCTGCTCGACGAGCCCACCAACCACCTGGACCTGGATGCCATCCTTTGGCTGGAAGACTGGCTCAAGGGCTACCCCGGCACCCTGTTGCTGATTTCCCACGACCGCGATTTCCTCGATGCCGTGGTCGACCACGTGGTGCACGTCGAGCAGCGCAAGCTGAACCTGTACAAGGGCGGCTACACCGCGTTCGAGCGCACCCGTGCCGAGCGCCTGGCGCAACAGCAGCAAGCCTACGAGAAGCAGCAGGCCCAGCGTGCGCACATGGAAAAGTACATCGCCCGCTTCAAGGCACAGGCCACCAAGGCCCGCCAGGCCCAGAGCCGGATCAAGGCCCTGGAGCGCATGGAAGAGTTGTCGGCGGCGCATGTCGATTCGCCGTTCGACTTCGTCTTCCGTGAGTCGCAGAAAATCTCCAGCCCACTGCTGGACATGTCCGAAGGCCGCCTGGGTTATGGCGACAAGGCCATCCTGGAGAAGGTCAAGCTGCAGCTGGTGCCGGGTGCGCGTATCGGCCTGCTCGGCCCCAACGGCGCGGGCAAGTCGACCCTGATCAAGAACCTTGCCGGCGAGCTGGAGCCGCTGTCCGGGCGCCTGGTACGTGGCGAGAACCTGGCGGTGGGCTACTTCGCCCAGCACCAGCTCGACTCCCTCGACGACAAGGCCAGCCCGCTGTTGCACCTGCAGCGGATTGCCCCGACCGAGCGTGAGCAGACGCTGCGCGACTTCCTCGGCGGCTTCGATTTCCACGGTGACCGAGTCGACGAGCCGGTGGTGAATTTCTCCGGTGGTGAAAAGGCCCGCCTTGCCCTGGCGCTGATCGCCTGGGAACGGCCGAACCTGTTGCTGCTCGACGAACCGACCAACCACCTGGACCTGGAAATGCGTCTGGCGCTGACCATGGCCTTGCAGGAGTTCGCCGGTGCCGTGGTGGTGGTTTCCCACGACCGTCACCTGCTCAAAAGCACCACCGACGATTTCCTGCTGGTGGCTGACGGCAAGGTCGATACGTTCGATGGCGACCTGGAAGACTACAGCCGCTGGCTGGTCGAGTACCGTCAGCGCAACGCGCCGGTCAGCAACACCCCGGCCAACCCGGACAAGACCGACAAGAAAGCTCAGCGCCAAGCTGCAGCGGCCTTGCGTCAGCAACTGGCACCGCACAAGAAGGCGGCCGACAAGCTGGAAGCCGAGCTTAACCAGGTGCATGCGCAACTGGCTGAGATCGAAACAGCGTTGGGCGACAGTGGCCTGTACGAGGCCGCGCGCAAGGACGAACTGCGCGATGTACTGGCCCGCCAGAGCAAGTTCAAGCAGCGCGAAGGCGAGCTTGAAGAAGCCTGGATGGAAGCGCTGGAAACGTTGGAAAGCATGCAGGCCGAGCTTGAGGCGCTGTCCTGAGGCTGAGGTCTTTGGGGCGTAGGGCGGGAGCCTTTTAACGCTTGTGAGATCGAGCGCCGCCCATGCGGCGCTTCGCAGCACTAGGCTGCTCCTACATCTGTTCGTGTCAGGCGCAAAGGGGGCTCGCGCCCATGCCATAGGAATAACTGGCCCGTGTAGGAGCAGCCTTGTGCTGCGAAGCGCCGCGCGGGCGGCGCTCAATCGCAACAGCACCCAACAACCCAAACCCTAAACAAATCTGCAAAATTCGCTGGTTATTTTTTCGCCAGCATCTTAGCTTAACGTTTTGCAACATATGTTCGAGCGAGGTGTGTGATGTCGATGGAAGTGTGGTTGGGCTTCTTTGCCGCGTGTTGGGTGATCAGCCTTTCACCGGGGGCCGGGGCGATTGCCTCGATGTCCAGCGGCCTGCAGTACGGTTTCTGGCGCGGTTACTGGAACGCACTAGGCCTGCAGATTGGCCTGATCGTACAGATCGCCATCATCGCCGCCGGCGTCGGCGCCATCCTCGCCGCTTCCGCCACCGCCTTTACGGTGATCAAGTGGTTTGGCGTTGCCTACCTGGTCTACCTGGCCTACAAGCAATGGCGCGCGCTGCCGATGGACATGAGCGAAGAGTCTGCCGTACGCCCGATCGGCAAACCGCTGAGCCTGGTGTTCCGTGGTTTTCTGGTCAACGTCAGCAACCCTAAGGCACTGGTTTTCATGCTGGCGGTGCTGCCGCAGTTCATCAACCCACATGAGGCCCTGCTGCCGCAGTACGTGGCCATTACCGTCACCATGATCACCGTCGACATGCTGGTGATGGCGGGCTACACCGGCCTGGCTTCGCGGGTGCTGCGCCTGCTGCGTACACCCAAACAGCAGAAGCGGCTGAACCGCACCTTTGCCGGGTTGTTCATCGGCGCGGCAACCTTCCTCGCGACCCTGCGTCGCGCGCCTGTCTGATAGGTCATCGGGGGCGCACAAGCGCCCCCGGTTATTTCGGCTTTTCCACAAAGCCCTTGAGCAAATCCAGCGGCAGTGGAAAGACGATGGTCGAGCTCTTGTCCCCGGCAATCGCCCCCAGCGTCTGCATGTAGCGCAACTGCATCGCCCCTGGCTCCTTGCTGAGCATCTGCGCCGCCTGCATCAGTTTTTCGGACGCCTGCAACTCCCCTTCGGCATGGATCACCTTGGCCCGTCGCTCACGTTCGGCCTCGGCCTGGCGCGCGATGGCACGCACCATCGATTCGTTGAGGTCGACGTGCTTGATCTCGACATTGGCCACTTTGATGCCCCAGGCATCGGTTTGCGCGTCCAGCACCTGGCGGATATCGGCATTCAGTTGCTCGCGCTCGGCCAGCAGCTCGTCCAGCTCATGCTTGCCAAGCACGGCGCGTAAGGTGGTCTGGGCCAGCTGGCTGGTAGCGACGAGAAAGTCTTCGACCTGAATGATCGCTTTTTGTGGGTCGAGCACGCGAAAGTACAGCACGGCATTGACCTTGACCGAGACGTTGTCGCGGGTGATCACGTCCTGCGGCGGTACATCCAGCACGACCGTGCGCAGATCGACCCGAACCATCTGCTGGATGACCGGGATCAGCAGGATCAACCCCGGCCCTTTCACCTGCCAGAACCGCCCCAGCTGGAACACCACGCCGCGCTCGTACTCGCGCAAGATCCGGAACGCCGACAGCAACAACACGCCCAGCAGCATCAGCAGGGCGCCGAAACCCAATTGCATGAACATCGTCATTCTCCTTGGGCCGCAGGTGCAGCAGCGCTGACCTCCAGCATCACGCCACGGCGCGCCGTGACTCGCACGTGTTGGCCAGGCTGCAGTGGCGTCGCGCACTGAACCTGCCACTGTTCGCCCTGCGCCTGCACCGAACCGCAGAACGGGTTGTCTGCCAGCACCTGAGTGACCGTGACCAGGCTCCCGACCAAGCCGGCATCGCCGCTCACCAGGGCGCGCTTGCGCGCTTTCAGGGCCATGCCCAGCACGCCACCGATGAGCAGCGCCGACAGCACTGCCAGGCTGGCGATCAAGGGCAAGGGGATGCCGAACCCAGGCACGTCGGTGTCCATCAAAATCACTGCGCCGACCACGAAGGCCACGATGCCGCCAAAGCCGACCACGCCAAAGCTGGGCAAGAACGCCTCGGCAATCATGAACGCCAGCCCGAGCAGGATCAGCGCCACCCCGGCGTAGCTCACCGGCAGCAATTGCAGGGCATACAGCGCCAGTAATAGGCAGATACCGCCGATCACGCCGCCTACGGTGGAGCCGGGGCTCATGAACTCGAACAGCAGGCCGTACACGCCGACCATGATCAGGATCAGCGCCACGCTGGGGTTGGTGATGACCGCCAGCAGGCGTGTGCGCCAGTCCGGCAGATGTTCGACCAGGCTGGCTGCGCGGGTGTGCATCTGCTGCGGCTGGCCGGCAGCGTCCAGTGTTTTGCTGTCGAGTTGGCGCAGCAGGTCGGGCAGGTCAGTCGCCACGAGGTCGACCACCTTCAGCCGCAACGCCTCGCTGGCCGACAAACTGACGGCTTCGCGCACGGCCTGCTCCGCCCAATCGGCATTGCGCCCGCGCAGCTGCGCCAGGCCGCGTATGTAGGCAGCAGCGTCATTGACCTGCTTGCGGGCGAGGGTTTGTTCATCACCACTGGGCTTGGCCTTGTCGTCCTTGGGCATGCCCGGGGGGCCGCCGATCTGCACCGGGGTGGCCGCGCCCAGGTTGGTCCCGGGGGCCATGGCTGCGACATGGCTGGCATAAAGGATGTAAGTGCCAGCGCTAGCGGCCCGTGCACCGCTGGGGGCGACGAAGCTGGCAACCGGCACGGGGCTGGCGAGGATGGCCTTGATCATCTGGCGCATGGCGCTGTCCAGGCCGCCAGGGGTATCCATGCGGATGACCACCAGTTGCGCGCCTTGCGCATGGGCCTGGTCCAGGCTGCGCACCAGGTAGTCGGCACTGGCCGGGCCGATGGCATCGTCGATGCTCAACACCCAGACGGCACCGGGCGCTGCCTGGCTGCCCGGTGCCAGCCCAAGCAGCATCAACAGCAACAGCCAGCGCCACCAGCGAGCGGCCACCTATCGTCACCTCGTTCGTCTCTATTACACAAGTTTAGTCATGCCTGCCGGGCCAAGGCCTAAAATTGAAGATTGGGGGCGCAATACCGGAGGTGCATCATGCGTATGGCAAAGACCCTGCAGGCTCGCCTGGACAAGGCCAACTGCGACTACGACATCATTCCCCATCCACATTCGGCCACCAGCCTGGAGTCGGCACGCACGGCCGGTGTACCCGCCGAGCGGGTCGCCAAGTCGGTGGTGCTCGATGACCGGCATGGCAACTACATCCTGGCCGTGCTACCGGCCAACCGGCATCTGGACATGAGCAAGGTGCGCATGTCGGGCGCCTGGCAACTGACCCGCGAAAGCGGCCTGCCGACGCTGTTCGGCGATTGCGAACGCGGCGCAGTGCCGGCACTTGGCGATGCCTACGATATAAAAATGCTGCTCGACCCGACCCTTACCCGGCAAGGTGATGTCTACCTGGAGGCGGGTGACCACGATCACCTGATCCACATGAGCATGGAGCAGTTCATGAAACTGGTACCGCACGCCGAAGTGCGTGAGCTGTGCTGATGTTCTCAAGCCAACGCCGGGCGGGCGTCGTGGACGGCCTGACCGGCTTTTAGGAGGAATCATGGAAGCACCGATCCATCCATTCGCCGAGCTGTTCAAACAACTGGGCTTGCCTGACGATGCTTTGAGTATCGATCAATTCATCACCAGCCACTCGCCGCTGCAAAACGAGATCAAGCTGGTCGATGCCCCGTTCTGGACCGATGCCCAGCGCAACTTCCTCAAGGACAGCATCAACGAAGATGCTGATTGGGCAGTCCCTTTCGACCAACTCAACGAGGCGTTGCGCCGCCCCCGAAAATAAAGCGCCGAGCGGCACCTGACGAGTGATTGGCCGTTGCTATGCTCAGGAAAACAATAAGGGGATAGCGCGATGAAAGATCCCTACGCACCAGGGTTCTGGTGCTCCGTGACGATCCTGGGCACGCTGACGGCCAGTTACTTCTATGGCATCAGGCAGACGCAACAGATGAACCAGGCGGTGCAGTTTCTCTACGCCGCCGCCGCGGTCACCGTGGCGGTTGCGCTGGTGGCGCTGACCTGGATCGCCTGGCAACAGTTGCGCCTGAACAAGCGTGAGGTGATCCAGGGGCGAACGTTGCTGACCATCTGGAACACCAAGGTTGCCCTGCGCCGGGTCGAAACGGTATTCGACCGCTATTTCTGGGGCAGCTACTGGCACTCAGGGCGCACCTTCGAAGAAGTCATGGGTGAGCTCAAGGGCACCCCGCTGGAGCAAAGCCTGGACGCCTTAAAGCGCCAGTGCCGGGCGCTCGACCGCGAAATCCACGATCACCACCACCACTGGCTGGCCAACGCACGGGACCTCTCCAGTGTGGCGGCGGCCATGGCCCGCGAACGCTACCAGCTCGACCTGGGCGAGCCGACGAGCACGGGCAATGGCACCACCGCCGTGCTCAACCGCGACCTTGAAGTGCTGGTGTACACTTGGTCGGCGCGCCTGCGCAGCTTCGACCACCAACTGGACGAACTGGAGCGCGCCTACCACTGAGGCGGTTTACTCGCCGCGGATGTACTGCTCCAACTGCAGGATCAGGTTGGCCTGTTCGGCGATGGTTTCCTTCACCAGGTCGCCAATCGACAACAGGCCCAGCAGTTCGCCATTACTGACCACCGGCAGGTGACGCAGGTGCAGGTTGGTCATCTGGTTCATGCAATATTCCAGATTGTGCTTGGGTTCCACGGTAATCACCGGGGCGCTCATGATCTCGCGTACCGGCGTTGCCGCTGACGAACGGCCTTTGAGCACCAGCTTGCGGGCATAATCCCGCTCACTGACGATGCCGATCACCTGGTTGTTCTCCACCACGGGCAGCGCACCGATATTTTTCTCCGCCAGCAGTTTAAGGGCGTCCAGTACCGAGTCGTCCGGGCCGATGGTGTAAACGGTCTGGTGCTTCGACTTGGTCTTGAGGATTTGTTCGACGTTTTTCATACGGGCCTCTGCGGGTGGAAAAAGCGCTGTCTCAATGTAAATAAAGCATCCGGCACGGCGCTCTGCACGGCAATGCAGGAAACGGCATGGAGGCGATTGAAAAACGTCATGGTTGAATCGATTGTGTACCAAGCACCCCGGCAAGCCGTGTATCCGGCGCTGGAGATGCTTACCTGGGTGGGGCAAAATCCCCGGTAATCTGTGACAATGCATGTCAAGTTGCCATCATCCAGACCTGTTTCGGCAAGGAGCCGCAATGCAAAGCATGTTTCGCCTCACAGCGCTCAGTTGCGCCTTCATCACCGCTGCCGGTTGCAGCAGCCAACAGATCGACAATATCTCCAAGAGCGTTAAAGACATTGGCAGGGACTACGGCATGCCCGTGCTCTGTGGTGTCGGGGTTGTCGCCGGGGGCGCTGCCGGTTATGCCCTTAAAGGCAAGGACGGCATCTTGCCGGGCGTTGCAGTCGGCGGCACGTTGGGGTGCATCGCCGGTTATGTCTGGCAGTCGCGCTTGCAGGAGCTTGACCGCATCGCCAAGGAAGAGAACCTGAAGATCACCACCGAGAAGTTGACCGTTGCCTCGGCTGCGGTGGTGACCGCCGTCCCTGAACAGGCGGGCCTGGTGACCCAGATCGAAGACACCGGGATGTTCGCCACTGGCTCCGACCAACTGACCCCCAACGGCCAGCGCGCCGTGGCCAAGCTGGCGCAGATGTATGCCAAGCCGGCCGCCACCGACAAGCAGGCCGCCGCCAAGGAGGCGCAGGCACGTCGCTTGTTGATCGTTGGCCACAGCGATGCCGTGGGCAATGCCGATTTCAACCAGAAGCTGTCCGAGCGCCGCGCCAAGACCGTGGGCAAGGTCATGCTGCAGGCCGGCATCCCGGCCAGTGCCATCTATTACCAAGGCGCCGGGGCATCGCGCCCGATTGCCGATAACAGCGACCCGTTGCTGCGTGGCCAGAACCGCCGTGTGGAAATCGTCGAGCTGGCCAACGAACAGGCCCTGGTAATGCGCGCCCAGGCAGAAGCGGGTAACACCCGCTACCTGCACTACGGCACCTCGACCGCTGCCAAACCTCGGCAGGCGACCACTACCGCACACGCGAGCAGCAAGCCTGCCGCGAGCAAGCCGACCACGGCACAGCGCACGCCTGCCACGGCCAGCAGTACCGCCAGCGCAACCACCAGTACCAGCAGCACCAGCACCAGCACCGCGAAGGCTGTTGCAGCTGTGCGTCCGCAGGTCGATTTCGCCGGTACCCCCGTGGCTAACTACAGCTGGACCATGGCGCAGAGCATCAAGCCGAAACAGAGTGGCTTCACGCTGATCAGCAGCGCATACGCCGCGCAGATGCCGATGTCCAGCTGCGAGGCCGACCGCCCACGCAATGCCGGCGAAGTGCTGAGCATGGTCAACGACCAACCTTTGCAGCGCCGCGCCACCAAGGACTACCTGCCGGGTTACAACAACCGGGTCTGGGCCAACCTGGTCAACGGGCACCTGGTGACCGTGTCGCCGGTATCGATCTTGCGTGAGAACGCCATGGTCGACCGCCAGCCGATCCTGCAGTTGGTCGAAGACTACAAACAGCCCACGCAGCACAAACCACGCACCATGAAGGCCGTGGCCAACACCTATGAAGGCGAAAGCGAAGTGCTCTACCGGGTCTTCGCCAGTGATGCCCAGGCATCGATTTCGTGCATGGACATCGTATTCAGCAAAGGCAACGCCGAGGTCAGCCAAGGTGCCTTGTTCTATGCCGCCGGCAGTGACGCGTTCGTCGCTTCCTACAAGCCGATCCCGGCTACCAAATAACCCCAGTCAAGGACGTCCTGAATGGAAGACTTTTCGCTCGCTGCACTTAAATCACTGATTCTCGCCAATCAGTTGCTCTCTGCCGGCCTGCTTTCGTTGCTGATCACTGCGGTGATCGTGCGTAACTATTGGGAAGAGGTTTCCTACTTCCTGACCCGTGTCTGGCACAGCTTCCCCTTGATCGGTACGGTCGCGCGCCTGTCGCGCAAGCCGGCTTCGGTCGACGCTGAAGGCTGGATCAACCACGAAGTCACCCTGTCGAACGTGTACAACAAGAAGTTCAAGCTCTACGCCAAGGACGCAAACGCCTACAGCGCCTACCTGGACTACCTGTCCAAAGCCGGTGAGGCCGGCCGTTCTGCGCGGCCGTGGTGGGTGTTGGCGGTTGTCCTGTTGCTGGTGGTGATCGAGGCCATGGGGTTTGCCTATGTGGTCGCCGGCTGGGTCAACATGGACGCGTCGACCAATGACCGTCACTGGCTGACGGCATTCGTGGCGATTCTGCTGGCCGTTGCGTCGGCGTTTCTGGCCGAGGCTGCCGGGCATGCGGTGCACCACAACAGCCTGGTCGCCCGCGCCCGCCATTGGTGGCAGGGTGAAGAGCCTTCCAAGCGTTCGCGCTCGCTGAAAGCCAACAAAGCCATCAACCTGGAAGACTCCTTCAGCGACTCGGACAAGCCTGACTACGAGCAGTTGCTGGCCCGTGTGAAGGACGTGAACGCCAACGTCACGCGCAAGTTCTTCTGGTTGATCACCTGCGGTGCGTTCGTGGTGGCCATGGCCATTGGTGCCTTCCTCATCCGTTCGGCCACCCTGGACAGCATCGAGACCGAGATGGTCAACGGCATGCGTGCCGAAGCGTCCACGCAGAGCAGCACCGCGGGCTCGCCGTTCGACCTGCCAGCAGAATCCCAGGCCATCAACGATGAAGCGGATAACGCCACCATCGACGACAAGATGCAGGCGATCCGCAAGGCCAGCCTGACGACCTACGTGATGCTGTCGCTGATCTACGTGGCGATCCAGGGCATCAGCCTGTGGCTGGCCAGCCGCTACTTCTTCGCCGGTACGCACTCGCACACCGCCTGGCAGCGTACGCACAAGTACGCCACCTCCGAAGAAATGCTCGATGCGATGGACCAGAAGCGTTCGGCCATCGCCAGCCATGCCGATGACAAGCTGCGCCGCTTGCAGACCTTGTTGTCCAGCCGTGATCACACCGATGCCAATGTGCTGACTGCACTGGACGGGGAAAACACCGCCCGCCGCAATTTCCTGAGCTTCGTCGAACACAAGGCTGACAAAGTATCTGAGCAGCCGGAGAAGCCAGCGCGGCCGGTTGAGACCGTGGCACCAGCACCCGCGGCTGTAGCCGTCGCTGTCGCCGCGACGCCGGTCGAGCCCCAGCCTGCCGTAGCCCCTGTTGCCCCTGCTGCTGCAGTGGCCGAGCCGGTCGCTATCAAGGCCTCCGAGTTCCACGATGTGACTGGCCTGCCGGAAGAAAGCCTGGCCGCCGCCAGCCGTGCGCTGAATGTCAGCGAGGCGCAACTGCGCGACATCCGCGAGCAACAGCAAGCACTCAAGGCGCTTGGCCTGTTCCCGGCGAAGAAGGAGGGCATGCTGTCATGAGGCTTGCCAAGGCCCTGATCCTGGCGCTGGCGCTGCCGTGTGCAGCGCTGGCCGCCGAACGCAACGACCTGCAGAGCTGCTACACGCGCAACGGCCTGGCAGACATCAAGCCTGCAGGTTCCGGCCGCGAGCTGGTGGTGATCATCGATCAGACCATCCCGATGCCAGAAGACCTGCAGCGCAGCGCCTGGGGCCAGATCGACCGGTTCGTGCAGCCGGGCGATCGCGTCAGGCTCTATACCTTCTCGGCGTTCCTGCCGGGTGAGTATCAGCGCCTGGTGTATGCCGGCGAGCTGGACACGCCGTTGCAGGGCGAGGTTCGCGACGATGTGAACATGCGCAAGCTGCGTGGCCTGGACCAGTGCCTGGCGACCCAGAAAAAGGCGTTTCAGACCGGTTTCGGCGGGCTGTTCGTGAAGGGCCTGCGCGAAGCGCGTCAGGACATCCCCAAGAGCGAAATCATGAACACCCTGCGCCGTGTCGGTGAAGACATGGGCAAAGAGCAGGGTATCCAGGAGCGGGTGGTGTACCTGATTTCGGACATGCTCGAGCATTCCGACTACACCAGCTTCTACGCGGCCAACCAGATCAAGCAACTGAACGTTGGCAACGAGCTGAAGCTTGCGCAGAGCAAGGGGCTGTACGCCGACCTGCAAGGCGCCCGGGTGTATGTGTCTGGCGCTGGGCTGGTGACCGACGCGGTGAAGCATGCCTACCGCTCTGGCAAGACCATGGATGCGCTGAACGACTTCTGGGCGCAGTACCTGAATGCGTCCAACGCAACGTTGGAAGGCTTTGGCACGCCTAGCCTGAGTACCGACCTTCGATAACCCGGCCTTCCGGGTAATACGCACCCTTGTAGGAGCAGCCTTGTGCTGCGAAGAGGCCGGTGACAACACAGTAGATCTGCGCTGTTGTCACCGGCCTCTTCGCAGCACAAGGCTGCTCCTACAGGTGACTGCGCTACAGCTTCGGCATCTGCCCGATGCGCGCGACCATCTCGCTCACCACCTGCAGATCCAGCATGAACTGCTCCACGGTCTTGAACTCGTTGTCGTTGTGCCCGGTGTATTTCACGTCAGGCATGGCCAGGCCGAACTGCACGCCGTTGGGCAAGTCATGCACTGAGGTAGCCCCCGCCGAGGTGCCAAACTCGTGCTTCATGCCCAGGTTCTCGCTGGCCACGGCAAGCAGGGCCTTGACCCACTCGCCCTCCGGGTTGCGGTACATCGGCGCGTCGAGGCTGTAGTCGAAGGCCACCGGGACGTGGCTGGTGCTCTTCCATTTATCCAGCTTGGTCGCCAGGTCATCCTTGATCACGGCAATTTCCTTGCCCTTCGGGATACGCAGGTTGACCGCCAGTTTCAGCCCCTTGTCGTCCACGCCGACAAAGGTCGGCGAGGCGGTCAGCGGCCCCATGAACGCGTCTTCAAAGCCCACGCCGAGCTTTTTGCCCAGGTAGTCCAGGCCCCAGTTGTCGTTGGCATAACGGGCGGCGTCGGTGAACTGGTTGTGCTTGAGTGGCACCTGCTTGCCCAGGCCATCGATGAACACCAGCATGCGCGCCACCGGGTTGACCCCAGACTCTGGCTCCGAGGAGTGGGCCGAGACGCCTTTCACGGTGAGCTGCACGTCCTTGCCAACCACCTTGGCATCGATGCTGAAATCACCGCCGTTGCCCTTCACATACGCGGCACCGGCCTTGTTCAGGCTGGCTGCCAGTTCGGCAGGCTTGTCGCTGGCCAGGGTGGCGACCGACGTCGTCGGGATCTGGTTGGTGGCCAGGCCGCCGGTGAGGTGGGTGATTTCGGCGCCCTTGCCGGTGGCGGCGCGCTTGGCGAAGGTGGCCATGACCGTGCCGTAGCCTTTCTCGGCGATGACCACCGGGTAGCCGCCATCCAGCGCCAGGTTGTAGTCGGGCGTCGGGTTGCGCTCGAAGTAGTAAGGGATCGCGTCACCGCTGGTTTCTTCGGTGGTGTCCACCAGCAGTTTGAGTTGCCGGGCCAGCGGCAGCTTCTCGTCCTTGGCCACTTTCAGCGCATACAGCGCCACGACGATGCCGTTCTTGTCGTCTTCGGTGCCGCGGCCATACATGCGGTCACCCACCAGCGTGACCTTGAAGGGGTCGAGGCGAGTGCCATCGTCCAGCTTCCAGTTGTCCGGGTTGACCGGCACCACATCGGCGTGGGCATGGATGCCGACCACTTCTTTGCCTTCGCCCAGGGTGATCTCGTAGACCCGGTTGTCGATATTGCGGAACGTCAGGCCAAAGCCTTCGGCCAGGGCTTTGATCTTGTCCGCGATCTTCAGGAACTCGGGGTTTTCGTGCTGCGGTACGCCATCGACGCTGAAGGTGGGGATGGCCACCAGTTCGCGCAGGGTCTCGGTGGCGGCCCTGCCGTACTTGATGCGGGTATACAGGCCCAGCAGGCGGTTGATTTCGTTCTGCTGCTCGTCGGCCAGCGGCTTATTGGCCAGGTAGGCGCTCAGCGTCTCGCCGAGGTTGTCGGCCTTGGCCAGGTCGCTGTCGTTGAGCTTGCCGATGAACTGTTTGAAGTCCGCCAGTTCTGTGCCGTCGTAGGCCTTGATGATGGCCGCGGATTGTTGCTGGGAGAGGTTGGCCTGGGCCGGTACGCTGAACAGGCCGATGCTGGCCAGCAGCAGTGAGGTAGCGGTGAGTTTTTTCAGGTGCATGGGCGCGCGCATTCCTTCGCGAGTCATTGTTGGGGGTACCCGTTCGAAAAACGGGAAGGTGCCCACGCTAACACCAATGCTCTGCAGTACGGGAGTACCAGAAACGCGACATGTCGCACAAACGAAAAAGCCCCGGGAAAAATCCCAGGGCTTTCGAAGATGGCGCACTCGGCGGGATTCGAACCCACGACCCCTGCCTTCGGAGGGCAGTACTCTATCCAGCTGAGCTACGAGTGCAACGCGCACGCATGATACCCATCTGTTTCGGTTGCGTCCATCGCCTTGATCTGTAGCTGTTTTTACCCGCGCTTTGGGCATAACGCCTGTAGGAGCAGCCTTGTGCTGCGAAGAGGCCAGTGGCAGCAACGCAGACGTGTGCTGTTATCGCCGGCCTCTTCGCAGCACAAGGCTGCTCCTACCGGCCATCAGAGTGCGATGAGCTCGGGCCGCAGCCCTTCTACCCGGCGAACCACGGGTGGTAGGTAACCGCCGGCACCGGTAATTTGGTGCAGCACCTTCTCGCGCAGCCCATGCAGCGCCACGCCTGTGCGCAGGCGCGGGTGTGGCAGGTCGATTTCGACCACCGACTTGATCCGCCCCGGGCGCGGTTCCAGCACGACCACCCGGTCGGCCAGGTAGGTGGCCTCTTCGGCGTCGTGGGTCACCAGCAGGGTGGTGATGCCGGCTCGTTCCCGAATGGCTAGCAGCTCATCCTGCAGTTGCTGGCGGGTCAGCGCATCGAGCGCGCCGAAGGGCTCGTCAAGCAACAGGATCCGTGGGCTGGCCACCAGCCCGCGGGCGATCGCCACGCGCTGGGCCATGCCGCCGGAAAGCTGGTGCGGGTAAGCCGACTCGAACCCGCTAAGGCCGACCAGCAGCACAAATTCATGCACGCGCCGGGCGCGCTCACCCTGGGTCAGCTGTTCGTTGACCAGCCCTAGGGCGATGTTCTGCTCCACCGTCAGCCAGGGGAACAGGCGGTGTTCCTGAAACACGATGCCGCGTTCGCCACCGATGCCACTGACCGCGCTCCCGTCGACGCGGATGCTGCCGCTGTAGTCGGTGTCGAGCCCCACCAGCAGGCGCAGCAGGGTGGATTTGCCACAGCCAGACGCACCGACGATGGCGATGAATTCGCCTTCGTTGATCGACAGGTTGAAATCGTGAATGGCCTCCAACGGTTGGCCATCGACGCGGAATACCTTACCGACCCCCTCGAAGCTGACCAATGGCGGGGTAACGTCGGGTTGATTGGCCGCAGGCAGGTGCGAGGTGTTGAAGGCGTTCATGCGGTTCTCCAGCGCGTGGCGCGCGATTCGAGGCGTTGTCCGAGGGTGCCGAGCAGGGCGCCGACCAGGCCGATCAGGACCATGGCGGCCATCACCTGGTCCATGCGGAACAGCTGTTGGGCGCCGATCATCAGGCTGGCGATGCCGCCGTCAGAAGGCATGAAGTATTCGGCGCCGATGGTGCCCAGCCAGGCATAGATCAGCGACAGGCGCAGGCCAGCGAAAATCGCCGGGGCAGCGCCGGGCAGCACCAACCGGCGCAAGCGTTGCCACAGGCTCAGGCGCAAGGTGCGGGCGGCCTCGCCCAGTTGAGGCGACAGCCCGGCGATACCGCGCTGGGTGGCGATCAGCAACGGGAAGAACGCCGCCAGGGCCACGAACACAGTCTTGGCGCCTTCGCCCAGGCCGAACCAGGCCGTAAGCAGTGGCACCCAGGCAAACAGCGCCACTTGGCGCACGGCCGTCAGGCTCGGGCCGAACACGCGCTCGGCGCGGTGCGAAAGCCCCAGCAGCAGGCCAACCAGCAAACCCGCGCCACCGCCCAGCACCAGGCCGGTCAAGGTGCGTTGCAGGCTCAGCAGCAACGCCTGTGGCAGCGTGCCGTCCGCCAGCCCGCTGAACAGGGTGTGCAGCACGCCCAGCGGTGACGTGAGGATGTTCTGGTCAACCCAGCCCACGGTGCTGGTGGCCTGCCACAGCGCCAGCAGTGCAATCGGCAGCAGTAGGCTTTGCCAACCTTTTGGGATCGGGCCGCGCTGCTGCTCGCCGGTTGCGGGTTGCGGCCAGAACAGCAGGCGTTTCTCCAGGCGCGAGAAGCCTTGCTCCATGAGCGCCCCAACCAGGCCGATCACCAGGATGCAGAGCAGCACCAGGTCGAGCATGAACAACTGCCGGCCCCACACCATCAGGTAGCCGATGCCCTCGCTGGAGGCCAGCAGCTCCACGGCCAGCAACGACGTCCAGCCGGTAGCCAGGGCCAGGCGTACGCCCGTGAGGAAGGCGGGCAGGGCGGCGGGCAACAGCAGCCGCAGGAACAACAGGTGACGTGGCAAACGCAACGCCGCTGCAGCTTCACGCAGCTTGGGTTGGGCATCGCGCACGCCGACCAGGGTGTGCAGGGTGACCGGCACCACCACGGCTTTGACCAGCACCACCAGCTTCAGCAACTCGCCGATGCCGAAAAACAGCATGAACAGCGGAATCCAGGCCAGGGTGGGAATTTGCGCCAGCGCGACGAAGGTGGGCAGCACCAGCGTCTGTGCCCGCCGCGACGACCCCAGCCAGGTGCCCAGCAGCAACCCGCTGACAATCCCGACCGCCAAGCCCCAGAACAGCCGCTGCACACTTATCCACAGGTGCCCCCAAAGCTCCCCGGAGCCAAACTCCAGCGCGCTCTCCCATACCCGCGAAGGCGCCGGCAGAATCTGCTCGCTCATCCAGTGTTGCCGGCTGGCGACCACCCACAACACCGCGATCAACAGCGGCAATACCCAAGAAAGGTACGCAGCCCTCTGGTAGGAGCGGCCTTGCGTCGCGAAAGGGCCGCGAAGCGGCCCCCGAAGCCACCCCCAACTCCTGTTCAGAATTCCATTCATCGGCATCTCTCGAACGAAGCGTTGTTATCTTATGCACTAATGGAATTAAAAATTCATAAGTGCGCATTTCAAGAGATAAGAGCATGCAACCCTTGCATGCGCAAACCCCTTACCGTTGCGTTTTCCTCATATTTTCCATGCGTTCCCCGCAAGCCCCCCGCAGGCCCGCATAACGCCTGATTTATGCCTTTTGGTTACTAAAAAATGAAGTTTTGATCTTTGGAGGTTCTAACCAGACCTGCCTAGCTTCTGGCCAAAGCGCCGGCCTTCGTCGGTGGCAGCCTGCCAAGGAGCCTTGCCATGAAAACCCCACTACGCCACCTGATCACCGCCCTTGGGCTGGTCTTCACCCTCAACGCCCACGCTGCCGAGTCAGCCAAGCCAGAGAGCATCCGCATCGCCGTGCCGGACTTGAGCGCTGGCAGCAAACACAGCGCCGGGGGCGTGGTCGATGTGCTGCGCGACCAGCAATTGCTGGAGAAAGAATTTGCCAAGGACGGCATCCGCATCGATTGGCACTTCTTCAAGGGCGCAGGGCCGGTGGTGAACGAGGCCCTGGCCAATGGACAAGCCGACTTTGCCTACCTGGGGGACCTGGCTGCGATCGTCGGCAAGGCCAATGGCTTGGATACCCGCGTGCTGTCGGCCGGCGTGCGGGGGGTGAAAAGCTACCTGGGGGTGGTGCCGGGGTCCGGCATCAAGACCCTGCACGACCTCAAGGGCAAGCGTGTGGCGGTGTTCCGCGGCACTGCCAACCAGCTGTCGTTTGCCAGTGCGCTGGCCAGCCAGGGGCTATCCGAGCGTGACCTGAAGGTGATCAACCTCGACTTCAACGCTGCCAACGCCGCAATCGCCGCCAAGCAGATCGATGCCACCTGGGGCCTGTCGAACCTGCTGTCGCTGCGTGAACGTGGGCTGGTCGAGCTACCCGTCAATTCCCGCGACCTGCAAGGCGCCGGCAGCACCCAAGCGGTCTTGCTGGGCACCGGCGAATTCATCCGCCAGCACCCAGACCTGGTGCAGCGCCTGGTCAATGCCCAGGAGCAGGCTACCGCGTGGCTGCGTGACGAACACAACCGCGACGCCTATGTCGACCTGGTGGCAAGCAACGCCAGCTGGCCGCGCAGCATCCTCAGCGATGACTTGGCGAAGGAAAACCTCGCGCATTATTTCGACCCACGCCTGGACGCTGATTTTCTGGCCCAACTGCAGCAGGGCGTCGACCTGGCCGCCAAAGAGCGCCTGATCCGCCGTGGCTTCCAAGTTGCCGACTGGGTTGAACCACGCTTTCTCGACGCCGCACTGCAACAGCAACAGGCCGTTCAGGCCGCCCGCTAACCCTTTGAACCGACAATAACCGCAAGGACCACGACCATGAGCAATGCCGCCCTGGCCACCGCGCCACTCGCCCTTGAACTCGACATCCATCCGGTTGCCGGCCGTATCGGCGCCGAGATCCGCGGGTTGAAACTTTCTGCCGACCTGGATGCCGCCACGATCGATGCCATACAGGCGGCCTTGGTCGAGCACAAAGTGATCTTCTTCCGTGGCCAGACCCACCTGGACGACCAGAGCCAGGAAGGCTTCGCCAAGTTGCTGGGCGAGCCGGTCGCCCACCCCACCGTGCCGGTGGTCGATGGCACCAGCTACCTGCTCCAACTTGATGGTGCCGAAGGCCAGCGGGCCAACTCCTGGCACACCGACGTGACCTTCGTCGATGCCTACCCCAAGGCGTCCATCCTGCGCAGCGTGGTGGCGCCGGCGTCTGGTGGGGATACCGTGTGGGCCAATACCGCAGCGGCGTACCAGGAGCTGCCCGAGCCACTGCGCGAGCTGGCCGACAAGTTGTGGGCGGTGCACAGCAACGAATACGACTACGCGTCCCTCAAGCCTGACGTCGACCCGGCCAAGCTGGAGCGTTATCGCCAGGTGTTCACCTCGACGGTGTACGAGACCGAGCATCCGGTCGTGCGCGTGCACCCGGTCAGCGGTGAGCGGGCGCTGCAGTTGGGGCACTTCGTGAAGCGCATCAAGGGTTATTCGCTGGCCGATTCGCAGCACCTGTTCGCCGTGCTGCAGGGGCATGTCACGCGTTTGGAAAACACCGTGCGCTGGCGCTGGCAAGCGGGGGATGTGGCGATCTGGGATAACCGCGCGACGCAGCATTACGCGGTGGATGACTATGGCACCCAGCCGCGTGTGGTTCGGCGGGTGACGTTGGCGGGTGAGGTGCCGGTGGGGGTGGATGGGCAACTGAGCCGCACAACCCGTAAAGGCTAAGTACTGCCCAGCCTGTGGGAGCAGCCTGGTGCCGCGAAGAGGCCGGTGCTGCCATGCTTTTTACGTTTGGCATGCACCGGCCTCTTCGCAGCACAAGGCTGTTCCTACACACAGCGGGCGATAGGGTTGTTCATAGGTCGGTATCACAGGCAATCAACTGCCTGACCAACCCCTGCGCCAACGGCGACAACCCATACCCCACCCGGCTCACCACCCCATAGCGGGTATAAAACGCTTCTTCGTGCTCCGGCGCCAAGTCCGAAAGCTTCAGCGCCACCAGCCCCCCGTCACGTTGATACGGCCGCAGGTTGGCATTGCAGGCAATGCCGATGGTGTCCGAATGCATCACCACATTCAGTAACGCATAGCCATGTTCGCATTCCACCGTGGGCAGAAAATCCTGCCGCCCGCTGAGGTCGCTGAGGACCTTGCGGATGTTCGGCGGGCGAAAGGTGGTGGCCAGTGGGTACTCGAACAGGTCCCGCGCCTGCACTGCTTGCCGCGTGGTCAGCGGGTGCCCAGCGCGGCAGCAGAAGTGCCAGCGCTGCGGGGCCAGCTTGTGCACGCGGTAATCCGGGTCTGACTCGAACTGGCGCGTGTCGGCGACGAAAAACTCGATCTCTTCGGCGATCAGCTTGCGGTTCAACGCCTGCCAGTTATCCACCTGAAAACACGTGCGCGCCGCTGGGTATTCGGCGACGAAGCGCGCCACTGCCCGCGGCACCAAGCCCCCCGCTGGCGCAGGGCCGGAGCCGAAGCGCACCACGCCGGTGGTGGCGCCGTTGAACTGGTGAATTTCATTGACCAGGTTGTGCGCCCCGTGCACCAGCCGCCGTGAATGCTCCAACACCAGCAAACCCTGGCGGGTGGGGGCCAGCTCTTTGCTGGCGCGGTCCACCAGGCGGCAGCCGATGTTGTGCTCGAGGGTCTGGATGCTGCGGCTGAAGGCCGATTGCGACAGGTTCACCGCAGCGGCCGCGGCCACGAAACTGCGGTGTTCGACCAGGGCAATGTAATGGCGCAGCTGACGGAGATCGATATGCATTTTCTACATTAAAACCTTCGGTCAAATGCAATTGCTGATAAGGGTGAGTCCCCTTATAAAGGCTGTTACTTATTCCACTAAATATGAATTGCAAATATTTATATCACTTAAAAGAATATAAGCCCGACTGACCGCGATTCGGTTCCGCCAACGGAAATGCTCGCTCAGGGCCCATGCCTCAAGGAGCATCAGCATGTCCCGAGTTTCCCGTTGGCCCGCGCGCGCATCGCGGTTCACCCTGCAACCCTTGGCCGCTGGCGTGTTGCTGGCGGCATCCACTGGCAGCTTTGCCGAAGCGCCTGTCAGCACCGCACCTGCCGTGGAGCAGGAGGCCAAGCTTGGCACCGTTACCGTCAACGCCCGCCGTCGCGAAGAAACCGCACAGAGCGTGCCCACGCCGATCAGCGTGCTGAACAGCGAAACCCTGGAAACCCAGCGCATCTACCGCGTGCAGGATTTGCAACAGTTGGTGCCCAGCACCAACGTCGCCTATGTGCATGCCCGTCAATCGAGCATCTCGATCCGTGGCCTGGGCAACAACCCGGCCAGTGATGGCCTGGAAGGCAGCGTCGGCATCTACTTGGACAACGTCTACCTCGGTCGCCCCGGCATGGCCGTGTTCGACCTGCTGGATGTCGAGCAACTGGAGGTGCTGCGCGGCCCTCAAGGCACGTTGTTCGGCAAGAACACCACCGCCGGTGTGCTCAACATCACCACGCGCAAGCCGACCTTCCACCGCGAGGGCAGCGTTCAGCAGTCGATTGGCGAAGATGGCTACCTGCAGACCCAGGGCAGCTTCTCCGGGCCGATCAGCGACACCCTGGCCGGGCGCATCAGTGCCTACCGCACCGAAGACGATGGCTACGTGAAGAACATCCACAACGGTGACGACCTCAACGGCGGTAAGCGCCAGGGTTTTCGCACCCAATTGCTGTTCAAGCCCAGCGAAACCTTCAACCTGCGCTGGATCGGCGAGTACAACGAAGAAGATTCCAACAACGGCATCCTCAGCCTGTATAGCACCGGCCCGACCATCAACGGCGTCAACCGCTACGAGAGCCTGGCTGCCCAGGCCGGCGCGACGCTGGTGTCGGGCAAGGACCGCAAGGTCAATTTCGATGCCGATCAGCAGGTGACGGTGTTCCAGGGTGGCACTTCGGTCGAGGCCAACTGGACCTTGCCCAACGACTTCACCCTCACCTCGATCACCGCCTACCGTTGGTGGGACTTTACCCCGCGCAACGACGATGGCCTCAACGTGCCGGTGTTCTACAGCGCTGGTGTGTCGGTGCGCGACAAGCAGTATTCGCAGGAGATTCGCCTGGCTTCGCCGACCGGTGGCGCCTTCGACTATGTGCTGGGCGCGTACTACTTCAAGCAGGACCTGGACAATAAGTCCTTCACCTATTACGGCCCTCAGGCAGACATCTGGAACATCACCCCGGCGGGCGCCCTGAACAACGTCAACACCCTCGGTGATGGCCACATCGACACCGACAGCTATGCGCTGTTCGCCCAGGGCACCTGGCACCTTACCGACCGCCTGGACTTCACCGCCGGTGTGCGCGGCACTTACGAGGAGAAAAGCGCCTGGGTGACCCGTGATGCGCCCACGGGTGGCGCGGCGGTCACCGGCGCCGCAGCGGCGGCGCGCCAGGGCCGGGTGGGGGCCTACGACTCGGGGGATCTCAACCAGTACAGCTTCAGCCCCTCTGGCCTGCTGGGCCTGAGTTACCGCTTCAACGACCAGGTACTGGGTTACGCCACCCTGACCCATGGCGAGAAATCCGGGGGTATCAACCTTACCGTCGGCGCCGCGCCGCGCTTGGGCACTGACTCGCTGCTGGTCGGCACCGAGCGGGTCAACAACGCCGAAATCGGGGTCAAGAGCACGCTGCTGGATGATCGCCTGCAGCTCAACGCCAACCTGTTCTGGGCCGAAGTGCATGGCTACCAGGCCAACGTGTATGACGAGGCCAACCGCGTGCAGTACCTGGCCAACGCGGGGCGTGTGCGTTCGCGTGGCCTGGAGTTCGAGGCCACGGCATTGCCGGTGCGCGGCCTCACGGTCAACTTCAACGGCTCGTGGAACGACGTGCGCTACACCGAGTACGACGATGCGCCATGCCCGCCCGAAGTCAGCCTGGCCAATGCCACCGCCACCTGCGACCTGTCGGGCCATCAGGTGGTCGGCGCCTCCAAGTACATCGCCAACCTCAACGCCCAGTACAAGTGGCAGCTGGCCGAGCGCGTCGAGCCCTACGTCACCGCCAGCTACGCCTTCCGTTCCAAGGCGGTGGGCACCATCGACGACTCTGATTTCGGCCAGATCCCCAGCTATGCGCTGGTCAACCTCTCCACCGGCGTACGCCTGGACCAGGGCGACGGCGTGCTCGACCTGTCGCTGTGGGTGAAAAATGCCGGCGACAAGACCTACTTCACCAGCCTGTGGAACTCCGCCAACGGTGGCTATGCCGGGGTACTCGGCACCCCTCGCACCTTCGGCGCTACCGCCCGTTACGACTTCTGAGCACAAGGAGCTTTGCCATGAATGCTAAAACCGAAACCCCTGCATTGCCTGAAGGCGCCTGCCTCACAGCCAAGGTCCCCGGGCCTGATGAGGCGCTGTTGGGTGACGTGGTGGTCAACCCTTACCGCCTGGCACCGCTGACGGCCATCATCCGCGATGGCGGGCGTACGCTGAGTGCGGCCCATGTGCGCGTGCTGGGCCGCGGCGAGCGGGGCGTAGACATCGCCTACGAGGTGTCGGACCGCTCGCTGTGGACCTATGGCGGCATCCCGGTGTTCGGGTTGTACCCCGACTACGTCAACCAGGTTGAAGTGACCTACAAACTCGATGGCGAGCGCATCCGCGAGCGTTATCAGGTCTATGCGCCGGCAGTGCGCCTGCCGGTGGTGGCGAAGCAGACTGCGGCGTTGCCAGAGGTCGAACCCATCAAGGTAGCGCCCGGCTTCGAAAACCGCCTTTACCTGTTCAACCACCTGCAGGGGGATATCCCGGGCGGCCGCGCCTTCAAGTGGAATGCCCTGGGCGGTGCAGCCGAGTGGGACCAAGTGGGCAACAACTGGATCGCCGACAGTAATGGCGACGTGCGCTGGTACCTGGATATCGAGCAGATTCACGATTCCAACCGCCGGGACGGCCTGGGCGGCACCATGGGCTTCCAGCAGACCCGTGACGGCAAGCTGATCTGGGGCCAGGGCCAGACTTACTCCAAATACGACCTGCTTGGCCGGCGCATCTGGCAACGCGGCCTGCCGGACAAGTTTGCCGACTTCTCCCACGAAATCCGCGAGACCGCCAACGGCACCTACCTGTTGCGGGTCGGTACCAGCGACTATCGCCGGCCAGACGGCAAGCGCGTGCGCTCGATCCGTGACCACATCATCGAGGTGAGCGAAGCGGGTGATGTGTTGGACTTCTGGGACCTGAACCAGATCCTCGACCCGTACCGCGGCGACCTGCTGGAAACCCTTGGCAAGGCGGCGATCCAGTTGCCCGACGGCGTGCAAAAGCACGAAGACCGGCTGGCCAACGAACTGGCCGAAGGCGACCTGCCGTTCGGTGACACCCCAGGCGTTGGCACCGGGCGCAACTGGGCGCACGTCAATGCCATCGACTACGACGCAGATGACGACAGCATCATCGTTTCAGCACGCCATCAAGGCGTGGTGAAGATCGGCCGTGACAAAGCCGTGAAGTGGATTCTCGCCTCGCCGCAGGGGTGGCCGCAGCGCTTGCAGGATAAGGTGCTGACGCCGGTGCAGAGCGAAGGCTTCGATTGGTCCTGGACCCAGCACACCGCCTGGCTCACGGGCAAAGGCACGCTGACCGTGTTCGACAACGGCTGGGGGCGCGATTTTGCCCCAACCAAGCTGGCCGGTAACTACAGCCGCGCGGTGGAGTACAAGATCGACGAGGCCAAGGGCACGGTCGAGCAGGTGTGGGAGTACGGCAAAGCGCGCGGTGACGAATGGTACAGCCCGGTGACCTCGGTGGTGGCCTACCGGCCCGAGACCGATACCCAGTTCATCTATTCGGCCTCGGTGAATTTCCTCACCCCAGAGAAGCTGACTACCACCGTGCTCAATGAGGTGCGCCGCGGGACGCAGGAGGTGCTGGTGGAACTGAAGGTGCACAGCAGGCAGCCGGGCAGTGTCGGGTATCGGGCGCTGGTGATAGACCTGGGCAAGGCGTTCTGAGGTTTGATCGTTTCTTGATCAAGGGGTGTGGCTTTCATGCGCCAGCCTTGGATTTTGAGGTGGGGCGCAAATCGAGCGCCGCCCGCGCGGCGCTTCGCGGGGCAAGTCGGACCGCCGCACCGCCGCTCCCACATCTGTTTCGGGCCAGTGAGACCTGTGGCATTTGCGCGCGACCACCTTGTTTGTACGACGCGATATTGAGACGGGCGCCAAGGGGCCGCGCGCCAATCCTTCGGGATAACTGGCCCGAAACAGATGTGGGAGCGGGCTTGCCCCGCGAAGCGCCGCGCGGGCGGCGCTCGATCTCATAGGCGCTGAAAATCTCACGCCAAACACTCCCCCTTTCACATTTCTTTCAGCCCGATCGTCTACCCTGTACCGGCCCTTTTGCGGGCGATTTCGGATAGGCTGTTCAACCATTCGTTCTTTTTTTCGAACAGCCTATTGTCCTACACCCCAGCAGCCGCTTAGCATTCGTTTGAGATTTCAAACGCTCGATGCCCTGCTTTGGGCGCTTTTCAACAATCAACAATTCGGGAAGCCGACATGCAGCTCAAAGACGCTCAGTTGTTCCGCCAGCAAGCCTATATCAATGGTGAGTGGCTGGATGCGGACAATGGCCAGACCATCAAGGTGACCAACCCGGCCACCGGCGAAGTCATCGGTACCGTGCCGAAGATGGGCACCGCGGAAACCCGCCGCGCCATCGAAGCCGCCGACAAGGCCCTGCCGGCCTGGCGCGCCCTGACCGCCAAAGAGCGTTCGGCCAAGCTGCGTCGCTGGTTCGAACTGATGATCGAGAACCAGGACGACCTGGCTCGCCTGATGACCACCGAGCAAGGCAAGCCACTGGCCGAAGCCAAAGGCGAAATCGCCTACGCCGCCTCGTTCATCGAGTGGTTCGCCGAAGAAGCCAAGCGCGTCTACGGTGACACCATCCCAGGCCACCAGCCTGACAAGCGCCTGATCGTCATCAAGCAGCCAATCGGCGTTACCGCGGCCATCACCCCGTGGAACTTCCCGGCGGCCATGATCACCCGTAAAGCCGGCCCGGCCCTGGCCGCTGGCTGCACCATGGTGCTCAAGCCTGCTTCGCAGACCCCGTACTCCGCTCTGGCCCTGGTCGAGCTGGCTCACCGTGCCGGCATCCCGGCTGGTGTGCTGAGCGTCGTCACCGGCAGCGCTGGCGAAGTCGGCGGCGAGCTGACTGGCAACTCCCTGGTTCGCAAACTGTCCTTCACCGGCTCGACCGAAATCGGTCGCCAGCTGATGCAAGAATGCGCCAAGGACATCAAGAAGGTTTCCCTGGAGCTGGGCGGCAACGCGCCGTTCATCGTGTTCGACGACGCTGACCTGGACAAGGCAGTCGAAGGCGCGATCATCTCCAAGTACCGCAACAACGGCCAGACCTGCGTCTGCGCCAACCGTATCTACGTGCAGGACGGCGTCTACGACGCGTTCGCCGAGAAGCTGGCTGCTGCAGTGGCCAAGCTGAAGATCGGTAACGGTCTGGAAGACGGCACCACCACTGGCCCGCTGATCGACGGCAAAGCTGTCGCCAAGGTTCAGGAACACATCGAAGACGCGGTCGCCAAAGGCGCTAAGGTGCTGGCCGGTGGCAAGCTGATCGAAGGCAACTTCTTCGAGCCGACCATTCTGGTCAACGTGCCGAAGACCGCTGCTGTCGCCAAGGAAGAGACCTTCGGCCCACTGGCGCCGCTGTTCCGCTTCCAGGACGAAGCCGAAGTCATCGCCATGTCCAACGACACCGAGTTCGGCCTGGCTTCGTACTTCTATGCCCGTGACATGAGCCGTGTGTTCCGTGTTGCCGAAGCGCTGGAATACGGCATGGTTGGCATCAACACCGGCCTGATTTCCAACGAAGTCGCACCGTTTGGCGGTATCAAGGCTTCGGGCCTGGGCCGCGAAGGTTCCAAATACGGTATCGAGGACTACCTCGAAATCAAATACCTGTGCATCAGCGTCTGATCACCGGTTAAAAGGCTTTACCTCTGCCAGCGGGGCGCGAGAGCGACGTCTCGCTGGCCTTTTTTACATGCAGTACCTGGTGGCCAGGGCGTTCACGGCAGTCGATCAACGAATACTGTGCGCGAGCACTCCCAGCCACCCCCGAATAAAAGCGCCATTCTGATCGGCGCAATGAGGGCATTATGAGCAAGACCAACGAATCCTTGATGCAACGCCGTGTAGCCGCCGTCCCACGTGGCGTCGGCCAAATCCACCCGATCTTCGTAGACACCGCGAAGAACTCGACGGTGATCGACGTTGAAGGCCGCGAACTGATCGACTTCGCGGGCGGCATCGCAGTACTGAACACCGGCCACCTGCACCCGAAAGTGGTCGCAGCCGTTCAAGAGCAGCTGACCAAAGTCAGCCACACCTGCTTCCAGGTGCTGGCCTACGAACCCTACGTAGAGCTGTGCGAAAAGATCAACAAGCTGGTCCCAGGCGACTTCGACAAGAAGACCCTGCTGGTCACCACCGGCTCCGAAGCCGTTGAAAACGCCGTCAAGATTGCCCGTGCCGCCACTGGCCGCGCTGGCGTGATCGCCTTCACCGGCGCCTACCACGGCCGTACCATGATGACCCTGGGCCTGACCGGCAAGGTCGTGCCGTACTCCGCTGGCATGGGCCTGATGCCAGGCGGCATCTTCCGCGCACTGTTCCCGAACGAACTGCACGGTGTGAGCGTCGACGACGCCATCGCCTCGGTCGAGCGCATCTTCAAGAACGATGCCGAGCCTAAGGACATCGCCGCGATCATCCTCGAGCCCGTACAAGGCGAAGGCGGCTTCCTGCCAGCGCCGAAAGAGCTGATGCAGCGCCTGCGCGCCCTGTGCGACCAGCACGGCATCCTGCTGATCGCCGACGAAGTACAGACTGGCGCTGGCCGTACTGGCACCTTCTTCGCCATGGAACAGATGGGCGTTGCGCCTGACCTGACCACCTTCGCCAAATCCATCGCTGGCGGCTTCCCGCTGGCCGGTGTGTGCGGCAAGGCCGAGTACATGGATGCCATCGCACCAGGCGGCCTGGGTGGCACCTACGCCGGTTCGCCGATCGCTTGCGCCGCGGCCCTGGCCGTGATCGAAGTGTTCGAAGAAGAAAAACTGCTGGACCGCAGCAAGGCTGTTGGTGAGCACCTGGTGACTGGCCTGCGCAAGATCCAGGAAAAGAACCCAATCATCGGTGACATCCGTGGTCTGGGCTCGATGATTGCCGTCGAAGTCTTCGAGAAAGGCACTCACACCCCGAATGCTGCTGCCGTTGGCCAAGTGGTTGCCAAGGCACGTGACAAGGGTCTGATCCTGCTGTCCTGCGGCACCTACGGCAACGTCCTGCGTATTCTGGTCCCGCTGACCGCCGAAGACGCACTGCTGGACAAAGGCCTGGCGATCATCGAAGAGTGCTTCGCCGAACTCGCCTAATGTGACACGCTTCAGAAAAAACCCGCCTCGGCGGGTTTTTTTTGTGCCCAGAAAACGTGATGGACGCTATCGTTGACGCAGGACTTGCCTTGGAAGCTGCGACGGATTGCGTGTCAGGGATATTCAGGAGTTGGCCATGAGCGCTGTAGACCCCACCCCACCTTGCGTACTGATTGTCGAGGGCGACCCGTGGGTGCGTGACATGCTCAAGGAGATGCTGCTCAGCGTGCGTTGCGACGCCCGTCTGCAGGTCTGCGCCGACGGCTCGCAGGCGCTGAGCGCGCTGTCGAGCAAGCCCGACCTGATCATCGCTGCGCGTGAGCTGGCCGGCGTCGATGGCCTCGACCTGCTGCGCAAGGTTCGCGCTAAGGGCCCGGGGTTGCCGTTCATTCTTATGAGCAACCGCAGCGACAGTGCCAGCGTGCGCGAAGCGTTGCCCCTGCACCCCACCGCTTACCTGAGTAAGCCACTGAACCTGGACAACCTGCGCAAGCGCCTGGAAGAACTCCTGCTGGCCGTTGGCGAAGAAATCGCCTGCCCGGTGCCGCCTTTGCAGCCGGGTGCCAGCCTGGCCGGTTACCTCGAGCAGCGCCGCGCAACGGCCGATGGCGGGCCGCTGCTGGCCGATGTGCAGGTGGCGATCAAGCGCGCGCTGAACCCTCAGGGCCTGAACCTCAAGGTGCTTGAAGAGGAAGTGCGCAACGACCCGCAGGTTACCGCAGTGCTCATCGCCGCCGCCAACAGCGCCGCCCTGCACCGCGACGCGCCCGTGCAAACGTTGCTGCAGGCGTTGAACAAGCTTGGCAGCACCCAGAGCATGAACCTCATCCTGGGCATGACCCTCAAACGCAGCGCACGGCTGAGCGACCCCTTGCTGGCGCAGCACGCGGCGCACTTCTGGAACCTCTCGCTGCACTGCGCTGAATACGGCCGCAGCCTGGCGCGTATGTTGGAGCTGGATGAAGGGCGTTGTTACTGCGCCGGGCTGTTGCATTGCCTGGGCGACCTGGCAGTGCTGCGCTGCCTGCAAGAGTGGCGCCTGGCCGGTGGTGAGTTGGACGAGGGCACGGTCCGCAAGTCGCTCGATGAATACGGCGCGGCATTCGGTTCGGCACTGCGCACGCGCTGGCGCTTGCCACTGGCACTGCGTGAACTGATTGCGGCCATCTACCAACTGGGCGGTGGCGTGTATTCGCGGGAGATCCTCGCGATGAACCTGGCCGGGCAATTGTCACGGCTGCCGGCTGAGCATGGGTTGGAGCAGGTTGCCAGTAACAAGACTGCGCGGCTGCTCAAGCTCGGCTTGGCGGAGCTGGGCCGGTTGCGCAAAGTGGAGAAGCCGCAGGACGAAGCCTCCATCTGACATCACGTGCGATTCTTGTAGGAGCGGCCTTGCGTCGCGAAAGGGCTGCGACGCAGCCCCGGCAATATCGGCGGCGAAGCTGAAAGCCTGGGGCCGCTACGCGCCCCTTTCGCGACGCAAGGCCGCTCCTACAAATCGTGCATGGCCTGTGTTGAGTTCAGCCCCGCACAATCTGATTCTTCCCCTGCCGCTTGGCCCGATACATCGCCGCATCGGCGCGGGCGAACAGGCTGTCCAGCGACTCATCCTCATCCGTCAACGCCGTCAGCCCCTGGCTCACGGTCACCCCGTAGATGTGCTCGTCGTGGCTGAAGCTCAGCCGTTGGATCTCTCGCTGCAAACGCTCGGCGATCTGCTCGGCCACTTGTGCATTACAGCCTGGGAACACAGCCGCAAACTCCTCGCCACCAATACGTCCAAACTGGTCCCCTCGGCGTAGCACGGCTTTGCCGCTGTCGGCGATGCGCTGCAGCACCTGGTCGCCTTCCTGGTGCCCGTAGCTGTCATTGATCTGTTTGAAATCGTCGATGTCCAGCAGCAGGAAGGCCAGTGGCGTGCCGTCCTCGCGGGCGCTGTCGAAGGCCTGCTGGGCACATTCGAAGAAGTGCCGGCGGTTGCTGCTCTGGGTCAGCACGTCGGTGGTGGCCAGGCGATGCAGTTCGCCTTCGAGTTGCTTCTTTTCGGTGATGTCTTCGGCGATACCGACAACGATGACCCGCTGTTCGCCCTCGCGGTGCTGGTTGATGTAGCACTTGTCACTCAGCCAGCGTACCTGGCCTTCGGCATTGAGGATGCGGTACTCGCGGTCTTCCACCGCGCCTTTGAGCAGCACTTGGGCCAGGCTGCGCTCGGCGTACTCCAGGTCGTCGGGGTAGATGCTGTCGCGCCACTCGTTGTAGTCGGCCAGCACCAGGCTGATCGGGCGGCCAAAGATACGTTCGTACGCCGGGCTGACGTAGAGCACCTGGCGGGCTTCCCAGTCAAAGGCCCAGAGCACGGCATTGACGCTGTCCAGCAACGAACTGAAGAGTTGTTCGCGTTCACTCAGGCGGGCGACTTCGCCTTGGGCGTGCAGCAGGGCCAGCAAGGTCTTGGCGGCTTCTGGAGGTGGGGGGCCGGGCAGGGAAGTAGGAATGTTCTTGGCCATGTGCACGAGCGAGTCTCGACAAGTGAGCGTGCGGGCAGCATCAGGCCCGCCACGCGGGCGATGTGCCGAGTTGGAGTGGTGGGCAGGGGGGGAAGTTCCAGGCGGCACGCCCTGCCAGCAGGGCGTGCCGATCAACGGCGGTCAGGCGCCGGTTGGGCGCAGGGAGTAGGTTTTCAGTTGTGCGGCGAAGTCGTGCAGGGCATGGATGCCGCTGGCTTCGGCCTCGTGCACCCAGTCCTTCATGGCCGCGAGCATGTCGTGGCCATTGGCGCTGGTGCGTGCCCAGATTTGCTGCAGGGCCAGGCGTTTTTCGTAAATGACCTTGAGGGCCTGGCTATGCGCGAGCAGCGTCTCGATGCGCACGTGGTGGCGGTCTTCCAACAGGCTGGTCTCCCGCGACAGCAGGCGCTTGGCGCGGCGGAAACGGTGGCGCATCGACGCGTCGACCTTGGCCAACTCTTGCTGCACCAGCGGGCCGATCACCAGCTTGCGGTACTGGGCCATGATCTGGAAGCGGTTGTTAAGGATCGCCATGGCAGTGTCCATGTCCAGGTTGGCCTTGCCTTCGACCCTGTGGGCGATCGGCGCCACACGCTGCACCTTGGCCAGGCGCAGGAAGCAGAACAGGCGTATCCAGGCCCAGCCCATGTCGAATTCCCAGCGTTTTACCGACAGCTTGGCCGAGTTGGGGTAGGTGTGGTGGTTGTTGTGCAGCTCTTCGCCACCGATGACGATGCCCCACGGCACCAGGTTGGTGGCGGCGTCCCGGCATTCGAAATTGCGGTAGCCGACGGCATGGCCCAGGCCATTGACCACGCCAGCGGCCCAGAACGGAATCCACATCATCTGCACCGCCCAGATGGTGATGCCAATAGTGCCGAACAGCAGCAAGTCGATCACCGCCAGCAGGGCAATGCCGCCCAGCTTGTACCGCGAGTAGAGGTTGCGCTCGATCCAGTCGTCCGGGCAGTTCTTGCCATAGATGCGCAGGGTTTCGGGGTTGCGTGCCTCTTCGCGGTAGAGCTCGGCGCCTTTGCGCAGGACCGTGCTCAAACCCTTGTGCACCGGGCTGTGCGGGTCGTCCGGGGTTTCGCACTTGGCGTGGTGCTTGCGGTGGACGGCGGTCCACTCGCGGGTGTTCTGCGCCGTGGTCAGCCACAGCCAGAAACGGAAGAAGTGCTTGAGCGCGCCGTTGAGCTCCAAAGCCCGGTGCGCGGAGTAGCGATGCAGGTAAACCGTGACGCTGACGATGGTCACATGGGTCATCAACAAAGTGATGCCGACCAGTTGCCAGGCCGACAAGTCGAGCAGGCCGTTGTACCACATAGGTGTTAAAACCCTCGAGAACACAGGGGAAGGGTCTGATTATCCCTTGGCAGGGAAATAAAACCAGTCACCCTTTCAGATAGGACGTCACGACATGTTTCACCCTTTATAATGCGCGCTCTTCGTTCATGGGCTATTCCACCCGACATGTCTGTTTCCGTTCGCGACGCCTTGCGCATGGCTGCGCTCTATGTGGTGCTGTCGATCCTCTGGCTGGTGCTGGCGGAGATGCTCCTGCATGGTATGACTGACGACCCGCTGGCACTGACGGTGGGGCGGCAGATCAATGTGGTGATTTGGGTCTTGTTCAGCGCGGTGCTGATTTTCGTGTCGCGGGCACGGCTGCTCAATTTCATCGGCATTGGCGCGCGCCTGCGCTGCGAAGACCGCGAGCGGCTGCGCATGGCGGCGGCGGTGTTCGACAGTACCCTCGAAGGGGTGCTGGTGACTGACCGCCAAGGCCTGATCGTGCACGTCAACCGCGCCTTCATGCGTATCACCGGCTACCAGCAGGACGAGGTCATTGGCCAGCGCCCGAACAAATTCAAGTCGGGCCGCCATGGCGCGTCGTTCTATCAGCAGATCTTTGCCACCCTGGCCAAAAAGGGCGAATGGAGCGGCGAGATCTGGAACCGCCGCAAAAGCGGCGAGATCTACCCGCAATGGCAGACGATCTGCGCCATACGCGATGACGCTGGCGAGCTGAGCCATTACGTGGCGGTTTTCAGCGACATCAGTGCGATCAAGCATACCGAGCAGGAATTGGCCTACCTGGCCCATCACGACCCGCTGACCGGCCTGCCCAACCGCCTGCTGTTCACCGACCGCGTCGAGCAGGCGCTGGTGACGGCGCAAGCCAACAAACGCGGTTGCGGTTTGCTGCTGCTCGACCTGGACCATTTCCAGAGCATCAACGACGGCCTTGGCCACACCATCGGCGATCAGTTGCTCAAGCTGGTGGGCGAGCGCCTGGGCGAGGTGGTGGGCAATGGGGTGACCCTGGCGCGGCTGGGGGGGGACGAGTTCGGTGTACTGGCCGAGAACTGCCAGCAAGTCGGCCAGGCGGGCAAGCTGGCGCAACGCATCATCGAGCGTATGCGCGAGCCGTTCGTGTTTGATGGCCATCGCCTGTTCATCAGTGTCAGCGTCGGCATCAGCCTGTTCCCCAGCGATGCGCTGGGTACCGAGCAGCTGCTGCGCAATGCCGACGCGGCACTGTTCAAGGCCAAGAGCAGCGGGCGCGCCTGTTATGCGCTGTACACCGAAGAGCTGACCGCGCACGCCCAGCACCGGGTAGAAACCGCGGGCGAGCTGCGCCGTGCCTTGGAGCAGGATGAACTGCGGGTGTACTTCCAGCCGGTGCATGACCTGGCCACGGCCGAGCGGGTAGGGGTCGAGGCCCTGGTGCGCTGGGCGCACCCCCAGCGCGGCCTGGTGCCGCCGAGCGAGTTCATACCGATCGCCGAGCGCACCGGGTTGATTGCCGAAATCGACACTTGGGTGCTGCGTCAGGCTTGCCTGCAGATGGTGCAGTGGCAGCGCGAAGGCCGGCAGCTGGCGTTCGTCGCGGTGAATATCTCAAGCCGTCTGTTTGGCCAGCACGCGTTGTATCGGCAGGTGGCCGAAGTGCTGCACGAAACCGGCCTGGCCCCGGCGATGTTGGAGCTGGAAGTCACCGAGAGTGCGGTGATGGAAGACCCCGAAGTGGCGCTGGAGCAGCTGCATCGCCTGCGTGAACTGGGTGTGACGCTGGCGATCGACGACTTCGGCACGGGGTATTCGTCGTTGCTGCGGCTCAAGCGTTTGCCGGTGCAGAAGCTGAAGATCGATCAGGGCTTTGTCGCGGGCCTGCCTCATGACGATGACGACATCGCGATCGTGCGGGTGATCATTGCCCTGGCCCGCAGCATGGGCATGCAAGTGCATGCCGAGGGCATCGAGCAGCAAGAGCAGGCCAGCTTCCTGCTGCAGGAGCAGTGCCAGCTGGGCCAGGGTTACTGGTTCGGCCGGCCGGTGCCGGCTCAAGACCTAGATTGGGCGTGATGGGGGCGCCTGTGAGATCCTGGGGCTGCTTCGCATCCCATTCGCGACGCTAGGCCGCTCCTACAAGAACCGCGCCGCCTATTGAAGCAGCCTTGCCGGGGCGCCGCACCGGCAGGAAAAGGGCCCCTAACAACTCACCGCTTGTTCAACCCCTTCGCCAGCCGATCCCCACCCAGTTGAATCAACGCCACCAACGCCACCAGCATGGCGATTACGGTCAGCATGATCTGGCTGTCGAAGCGCTGGTACCCATACCGGTAGGCAATGTCGCCCAGCCCACCGGCGCCAATCGCCCCGGCCATGGCTGACGAGTTGATCAAGGTCACCAGGGTAATGGTGAACCCCCCGACGATGCCGGGGAGCGCCTCGGGCAGCAGCACATGCCAGACGATGTGCCAGCGACGGCAGCCCATGGCTTGCGCCGCTTCCACCAGGCCGTGGTCCACTTCGCGCAAGCTCACCTCGGCAATCCGGGCAAAGAAGGGGGTGGCGGCGATGGTCAGCGGCACCACGGCCGCCCACACACCATAGGTGGTGCCTACCACCAGGCGGGTGAAGGGGATCAGCGCGACCATCAGGATCAGAAACGGGATTGAGCGGAACAGGTTGACGAACGCGCCCAGCACCCGGTTCAGCAGCGGTGCCTCGAAGATCCCGCCCTTGTCGCTGGTGACCAGCAGCACCGCCATCGGTACACCGACCAACAGCGCGATCAGCGACGACACGCCGACCATCAGCAGGGTGTCGAGCAAGCCTTCAAGCAGGCGATCAAACCACATGGCCCAGTACCTCCACGTCTTCGGCCCAACGGCGGGCACGCTCCAACAATTGGTGGGTGTCGTGTGGCGAATGCTGCACCGACAGGATCAACTGCCCAAGGGCATGCTCACCGATGGTTTCAACGCCACCTTGCAGCAGGCGCACACGGCCGCCGAGGTCGGTGAACAGGGCAGAAAGCTCCGGCTCGCCGAGCAAGGTCAGCTTGAGCACCACGGCGCTGTCGCGGCTCTGCGGGCTGGCCTTGAGGCTGGCCTGCAAAGTCGCGGGCAGCTTGGCCTGCAAGGGTGCGAGCAAGGTCCGCGTGACTTCATGGCGCGGTGTGCCGAATACCCGCCAGACTTCCCCTTGCTCGACCACTTCGCCGCGCTCCAGCACCACCACGCGGTGGCAGATATCGCGGATTACCGCCATTTCATGGGTGATCAGCACGATGGTCAGGCCCAGGCGCTGGTTGATGTCACGTAGCAGTTCAAGGATCGAGGCCGTGGTTTCAGGGTCGAGTGCCGAGGTGGCCTCGTCGCACAAGAGAATCTCGGGGTCGTGCACCAGCGCCCGGGCGATGCCGACGCGTTGCTTTTGCCCGCCCGACAACTGCGCGGGGTAGACGTGGTGCTTTTCCTGCAGGCCGACCAGCTCCAGCAGTGCGCGCACCTTGCGCTGGCGCTCGGCCTTGGGCACGCCGGCCACTTTCAGTGGCAGCTCGACGTTCTGCCACACGGTCTTGGCCGACATCAGGTTGAAGTGCTGGAAGATCATGCCGATGCGCCGGCGCAGCGCAACCAAGCGGTCCTCGTCGAAGGGCGCGATGTCCACCTGGTCGATCAGCACGCGGCCCTGGCTGGGTTGTTCCAGGCGGTTGATGGTACGCAGCAGCGACGACTTGCCGGCGCCGCTGCGGCCGATGATGCCGAAGATCTCGCCATGGCGGATGTTCAGGTCGATGCCTTGCAAGGCAGGCTGAGCCTGGCCAGGGTAGGTCTTGCCGAGGCCGATGAAGCGCACGTGGGCTTCGTTGACCTCTGGGCGCAGGGCCTGTTCCTTGGCCGTTGGCGGCAATGGTTGGGGTGTCGGCGCCCTGAGCGCGCTGGCCTGGCTCATGTCAGCCCTCCCAACCGGCCTGGTAGAGGTTGCCGTGGGCTTTGTTCAAGGCCGCGCGCACCGCGGGCGAGTGTTGGTAGATATCGACGAACTTAGCCAGGCGCGGGTCGTCCTTGCTTTGCGGGCGAATGACGAACTGGATCACGTACTCTTTGTTTTCCAGGCCATCGAACAGCAGCGCGGAGGTGGCGTCGAAGCTGTTGGCCAAGCGGATGTAAGCCGGGTAGCCCTGGACCAGGTCAGCGTCATCATAGGCGCGCACCAGTTGCACCGCCTCGACCTGAAGGATTTTAAGGTGCTTGGGGTTGGCGATGATGTCGTCTTCCGTGGCCTTGTAGCCGACCCCAGGTTTAAGCGTGATCAGCCCCGCCTTGGCCAGTAACTGCAGGCCACGGCCGCTGTTGATCGGGTCGTTGGCGATGGCCACGCTGGCGCCTTCGGGCAGCTCGGCGAAGCTTTTGTACTTTTTCGAGTACAGGCCGACGTTGTTGATGATGCCTGGCGCGTAGGGCACCAGGTTGAAGCCCGCAGCGGCCTTGGCGTTTTCCAGGAACGGGATGTGCTGGAAGTAGTTCACGTCGATGTCGCCGCTGTTGAGGCTGACATTGGGGGCTATCCAATCGCTGAACTCGATCAGCTTCACGTCCAGGCCTTGCTTGTGGGCTTCTTCCACGGCGGTTTCCAGGGGAATCGCAAAGGCGGAGGTGGTACCGATTTTCAACGGCTCGGCGGCGAAGGCGCTGGCGGACAGGCCAAGGGTGACCGCAATGGCCGCGACGGGCCGGAACAGTTTCTCAAGCATGGTGCAGGGCTCCAGTCGGGGCAGGGGTTGGGGTAAAGCGGTAGCGCGAGCCGGGATGGCTGGCGGGCAGGTGCGGGTGGTCGGTATCGAACAACTTCTCGCGCAGGGTGCCCTCGGCGTAAGCGGTCTTGTAGCGGCCACGCTGTTGTAGCTGCGGGATGACCAGGTCGATGAAATCCTCAAAGCTTTCTGGTGTAACGGTGCGGGTCAGGTTGAAGCCGTCCAGCCCGGTTTCGTCGAGCCAGGCGATCAGGGCATCGGCGACCTGTTCAGGGCTGCCGACCAGGGTCACGTAGCGCCCGCCCAGGGCGTGCTGATCAAGCAAGCGGCGGCGGGTCCAGGCGTTTTCCTGCAGCTGGCGCGTGGCCGACTGAATGGCGTTGCCCTTGCTGAAGCCGATCGGCTCGTCCAGCCCATAGGCCGCAAAGTCGATGCCGGTGGAGGCGGCAAAGTGCGCCACGCCGGCCTCGGGGCTGGCATGGCGCAGGTACTCGGCATGCTTGGCTTGGGCCTGTTGCTCAGTGGGGGCGACGATCACCGTGATGCCCATGAACACCTTGACCGCCTGCGGATCGCGGCCCGCCGCCTTGGCGGCCGCGCGCACCTTGTCGACCTGGGCGCGGGTGGCGGTTTTGTCCTGGCCGCTGATGAACACGCACTCGGCATGGTTGCCGGCAAAGGCGAGGCCGCGCGGGGAGCTGCCCGCCTGGAACAACACCGGTGTGCGTTGCGCTGAGGGCTCGCACAGGTGGTAGCCCTCGACGTTGTAGAACTCGCCGTGGTGGCTGACCTTGCGCACCTTGTCGGGCTGGGCGTAGACGCGCTGCTCGCGGTCGGCGACCACGGCATCGTCAGCCCAGCTGCCTTCTAGCAGTTTGTACAGCACCTGCAGGTACTCGTCGGCCTGGTCGTAGCGCCGATCATGCTCGGGTTGCTGCGCCAGGCCCATGGCGCGGGCCGCGCTGTCGAGGTAGCCGGTGACGATGTTCCAGCCGACCCGGCCATTGGTGAGGTGGTCGAGCGTGGAGAGGCGCCGGGCGAACAGGTAAGGCGCCTCGTAGGTGAGGTTGGCGGTAAGGCCGAAGCCCAGGTTGCGGGTGACGGCAGCCATGGCCGAGACCAACAGCAGGGGGTCGTTGACGGGTAGCTGGATCGACTCCTTGAGCGTTACCTCCAGCGACTGGCCATAGATGTCGTAGGTGCCGACGATGTCGGCGATGAACAGGCCGTCGAACAAGCCCCGTTCCAGCAGGCGTGCCAGGTCGGTCCAGTATTCAAGCGTCTTGTACTGGGTCGAGGTGTCCCGCGGGTGGGTCCACAGGCCATGGTTGATGTGCCCGATGCAGTTCATGTTGAAGGCATTGAGCAGAATCTGCTTGGCCATCAGATCGTCCCCCGGCGCGGCGGGTTTTCGTTGTTCAGGTAGTAGTTGCCGATGGCGTGGTACTTCCAGCGCACTGGGTCGTGCAGGGTGTGCACGCGAGCGTTGCGCCAGTGGCGGTCGAGGTTGTGCTCGGCGAGGGTGGCCTGGCTACCGGCCAGTTCGAACAGCGTGGTGCCGGCGGCGAGGGAAATCTCGGTGCTGATGGCGCGTGCTTCGGCCACGGCAATGGAGGCGGCGGCGACGTTGTCGGCGCTGCTGTCTTGCTGGGCGCGGTCGAGGTATTCACCGGCGCGTTCGAGCAGGGCTTCGGTGGCGTGCAGGCGGATCGCCAGTTGGCCGAAGCTTTTCAGGGTCAAGGGGTCTTCGCTGGCCTTGTCCAGGCCCGAGTCGACCCAGGGGCGGCTGCGGGTGCGCACGAAGTGCAGGGCATCTTCGTAGGCGGCGCGGGCGATGCCGGTGTCGATGGCAGCGTGGAGAATCTGTGCCAGTGGGCCGACCGGGGTCGGGCGTTCGAAGGCGCTCTGGAAGGGGACTACGTCTTGGGCGCTGCCCCACACGTTGTCGAATACCACCGAACCACTGCCGGTGGTGCGCTGGCCGAAGCCGCTCCAGTCGTCGATCACCTGCAGGCCTTGGCTGTCGGCGGGGACGAAGGCCAATTGTTGCACGCCATCGTCATCGATCACCGAGGTCGGGATGCGCTGGGCGTAAAGGGCACCGGTTGAATAGAACTTGCGGCCATTGATACGGAACCCATCACCGTCGCGGCTCAGGCGGGTGGTGCGGTCGTTGGCGGTCTTGGTGCCCAGTTCGGCCAAGGCATTGCCAAAGCGCCGGCCGGCCAGCACTTCGGCGTACAGGCGTTGCTGTTGTTCAGGGCTGCCGTTTACCCGCAGCACTTCCAGGGCATAGAAGTGGTTTTGCGGGATCTGCCCCAAGGAGCCATCGGCCTGGGCGATGCGGGCGATGACTTTGGCCAGGGTGACGTTGGACACACCGGCGCCGCCGAAGGCCTTGGGCACGCTGATGGCCCACAGGCCGGAGCGGGTGAACAGGTCGAGTTCGGCATGGGGCAGGCGGCGCTCGCGGTCGCGCAGGGCGCTGTCGCGGCGCAGTTGCTGGGCGATGTCTTCGGCGATGGCCAGGGCTTGGGTGTCGCTGGTGATGATGTTTGTGGTCATGGTGTTTCTCCGGGGGCCGCTGTGCGGCCCATTCGCGGGGCAAGCCCGCTCCCACAGACACACTGCACTGATCTCAGGTGTGGGAGCGGGCTTGCCCCGCGAATGGGCTGCGCAGCAGCCCCAAAGGCTGCAAATCAGATCCAGGAATGCCGCGCAGGCTGGCTGCCGTTCAGGTGGTAAGCGCCCACCGCGTGGTACTTCCAGCGCACCGGGTCATGCAGGGTGTGCACGCGGGCGTTGCGCCAGTGGCGGTCGAGGTTGAACTCGGCCAGGGTGGCGCGGCTGCCGGCCAGCTCGAACAGCTTTTCGCTGGCCTGCAACGAGACCTCGGTGGTCAGCACCTTGGCCTCGGCCACGGCGATCGAAGCGCGGGCAGCAGAAGCGGCGTCGATGGGTGCGTCATTGACCTCATCGAGCACCCGCGCCGCTTTGCGCAGCAGCGCCTCGGCAGCGTGCAGCTCGAGCTTGAGGCGGCCGATGTCGGCGATCACGTACGGGTCGTCGCTGGCGCGCTCGACCTTGGCGTCGATCCAGGGCCGCGATTTGTCGCGCACAAAGCTGATGGCATCATCGATGGCCGCTTCGGCGATACCGGCGTCGATGGCTGCCTGGATCAACTGCGAAGCCGCGCCCTGGATATTCGGCGTGTCACGCTGGCGCCAGTTGTCGATCACCAGTTCCGCATCGACCGGTACCTGGTCGAGCAGCACGGTGCCGCTGGCGGTGGTGCGTTGGCCGAACCCAGACCAGTCATCGACGATGCGCAGCCCAGGGCTGCCGCGGCGGACGAAGGCCAGGCGCTGGCGGCCTTCGTCGTCCAGTGCCTTGACCGCCACCCAGTGGGCGTACAGGGCGCCCGTGGAGTAGAACTTTTCACCACTGATGCGATAACCGTCGCCTACGCGGGTGATCTTTGCCTTCAGGGTCAGGGTGTCTTTGGTGCCGCGCTCGGGGCCGGCATTGCCGATGCGCCAGCCGTCTAGCACGCTGCGGAAGATCACCGCCTGCTGTGCCTCGGTGGCGGTCAGGCGCAGCAACTGCAGCATGCCGAACTGGTTCTGTGGGATCTGCCCCAGGGCCGGGTCGGCGGCACTGATCAGGCGGAAGACTTCCGCCACGGTTTCGAACGAGACATCGGGGCCGCCATAGGCCTTGGGTACGCTGATGCTGCCCAGGCCGCTACGGGTGAACTGCTCGATCTCTGCCCACGGCAGTTTGCGTTGCTGGTCGCGGCGTGCGGCCTGCTCACGGGCCACGTCGGCCAGTTCGCGTGCGGCTTGCAGGGCCTCGGCGTCGTTGCGCAGCACCTTGGCTGGCAGCAGCAGGGGCGAGCTGTCGACGTCGCTGTGGAAAAGGGTATTTGGCTGGCTGGACATCAGTACCGCTCCTTGGCTGCACTCAATGCCCTGGCGATACGCACTGGGGTGATTGTGATCCTGACCATTCCTAACCTCACAAAAGTAGATGCGTCGCTTCAGCTGATGGCGACAGACGTTTGCTGGTCCGGTGGTCCGGTGTATATACCCTAATGGCTTATCAAAAGATTATGAACTAACCTTTTGGAATATATATAGAAGTTGAGATTTGCGCAGGAGGTGCCGGCTTCTTCGCGGGCTTGCCCGCGAAGAGGCCAGTACAGGTTTATTCCGAAGCTGCGGTACCGAGAAACTTGCGCAAGAACTGCCGGGTACGCTCTTCCTTGGGCGCCGCAAACAGCGCCTTGGCTTCACCCTGTTCGACGATCACCCCCTTGTCGAAGAAGATCACCCGGTTCGCCACATCACGGGCAAAACTCATCTCGTGGGTAACGATGATCATGGTGCGCTTCTCTTCGGCCAGGCCGCGGATGGTGGCGAGTACTTCGCCAACCAGCTCCGGGTCGAGCGCCGAGGTCGGTTCGTCAAACAGAATCACCTCAGGCTCCATCGCCAGGGCACGGGCAATCGCTACCCGCTGCTGCTGGCCACCGGAAAGGCGCCGCGGGTAGGCGTCTTCCTTGCCCGCCAGGCCTACCTTGGCCATCAGCTTGCGGCCCAGAGCGATGGCCTGGTCGCGGGGCGTCTTCTTGACGATCACCGGGCCCTCGATGACGTTTTCCAGGGCGGTGCGGTGGGGGAACAGGTTGAAGTTCTGGAACACGAAACCGGCCTGCTGACGCAACCGGCGAATCGCACTCTGCTGCCCACCCAGCGGGCGATTGGCATCGATGCTGATGGCGCCGATCTGGATCTGGCCGGCGTCGGGGGTTTCCAGCAGGTTGAGGCAGCGCAGGAAGGTGGTCTTGCCCGAGCCGCTGGGGCCGATGATGGCGACCACTTCGCCTGGCTGCACGGTCAGGTCGATGCCATTGAGCACGGTCTGGCCCTTGAACTGCTTGGACAGGCCTTTAACTACGATCATGCTCAATGCTCCTGGTCATGCTGGTTGACCCGCGCTTCCATGCGGTTCTGGAAGTGCGCGAGGATACTGCAGAGGATCCAGTAGATAACCGCCACAGCCAGGTACATGGTGAAGACTTCGAAGGTGCGTGCGGTAATCAGCTGGGCCTGGCGGAACAGCTCGGGCACCTGGATGGTCGCCGCCAGGGCGGTGTCCTTGACCAGCGAGATGAAGCTGTTGCCCAGCGGTGGCAAGGCCGTACGCAGGGCTTGCGGCAGGATGGCCCGGCGCATGGCCTGGGTGCGGGTCATGCCGATGCTGGCAGCGGCTTCCCACTGGCCACGGTCGATCGAGGAAATCGCCGCACGCAGGATTTCGCAGATGTAAGCTGCCATGTTCAGCGACAGGCCGATCAGCGAGGCCGGGATGGGGTCGAGTTCGATACCGATCTGCGGCATGCCGAAATAGATCACGAACAGCTGCACCAGCAGCGGCGTGCCCCGGAAGAACGACACGTAGATGCGTGCCAGCCAGTCCAGCGGCAACATCTTCGACAGCCGCATCAGCGCCAGGGCAAACCCCAGCACCAGGCCGAAGAACATGCCACCGACACTGAGCAGCACCGTATAACCCGCGCCCTTCAGCAGGAAGGGCGTGGAATCGACAACGAGTTGCAGGCTTTCAGGGATCATTTAGTGACATCGGCACCGAAGTATTTTTCCGACAGCTTGGCCAGCGTGCCGTCGGCCTTGAGCTTGTCGATGGCCTTGTTGAGGGCCGCCAGCAACTCAGGTTCGCCTTTGCGCAGGGCCACGCCGCTTTCCAGGCGCGAGAAGGCGTCGCCGGCAAGCTCGGTGTCCTTGGCTTTTTGCGCGTATTCCAGTGCGGCCAGGCGGTCGATCAGGATCGCGTCGATGCGGCCGTTGCGCAGGTCGGCGAATTTGCTCGGGTCGTCTTCATAGGTGCGCACGTCTGCTTGCGGAACATCTTGCTTGACCCATTGCTCGTAGTTGGTGCCCAGGCCTACGCCGACTTTCTTGCCAGCCAGGTCAGCCGCTTTGTGGATGTTCAGCTGCTCGGCCTTCTTCTTCAGGATCAGCGCCTGGATGCCGGAAATGGTGTAGGGCTCGGAGAAGTCGTACTTCTTCTTGCGCTCTTCGGAAATGGTCACTTGGTTGATCACCACGTCCAGACGCTTGGATTCCAGCGCGGCGAGGATCCCATCCCATTTGGTCGGTTGAACCTTGGCTTTGACCCCGAGCTCCTTGGCCAACAGCTCGGAGAGTTCAACCTCGAAGCCGGTCAGGTTTCCGTCTGCGTTGACGAAGCTGAACGGTGGGTAGGTGCCTTCCAGGCCGACGTTGATCACGCCCTTTTCCTGAATGGTCTTCAATTGCTCGCCGGCGAAGGCCTGGCTGAGCAGGCCGGCACCCAGCAGGATGGCCAGGCTGGCGTTGAGTAGCGGTTTGGCGAATTTCGACATGTCAGGCCCCGCGCTTGGTGTGGAAGTAGTGGGTGGCGACTATAAAGTTGGCCGCTTAGGCCAGGAAATAATAAAAAATTATCTTATTATTCCTTTTTGTTTTTCTGCCGAGTGAAGTCAGCTTTGAGGGTAGGCCAGGATACTGGCGCCGTCATCGCGGCTTATGCCCGACTTAGCGCAGGATGGAATAAAGCGTTGTTTTTTCCAAGGGATGGATTTGCCGTAGAGTGGATTGCATAACGACAGATTGGCCCCAGGCAGGAGAACACCGTGAGCGAACAACCAACATCTGCGCATTGGCAGCTGCACAGCATCGTCAGTGGTTTGCGCAGCGCCCGTGAGCAATGGCGCAGCCGCAATGGCCGCAGCATTGGCGAGCAGGGCGGGCGCGAACTGCCCTCTCGCGAGGCCATGCGGCAGATTCTCGAGCAGTTGTGCGGGGCGCTGTTCCCGATGCGCCTTGGGCCGGTCGACCTGCGCGAAGAGAGTGAAGATTTTTACGTAGGGCACACCCTGGATGCCGCCCTGACCGCATTGCTGGCCCAGGCCCGCCTGGAGCTGCGCTACGCCGCCCGGCAGAGCCAGGGTGACTTGGTGTCCGTCGATGCCCAGGCACTGCGGCTGATCCAGGATTTTGCCGCGGCGCTGCCCAACCTGCGGGTATTGCTCGACACCGACGTGCTGGCCGCCTACCACGGTGACCCGGCGGCGCGCAGTGTCGATGAGGTGCTGCTGTGCTACCCAGGCATCCTCGCCATCATCCATCACCGCCTGGCGCATCACTTGTACCAGGCTGGTTTGCCGCTGCTGGCGCGTATCAGTTCGGAGCTGGCGCATTCGGCGACCGGTATCGACATCCACCCCGGCGCGCAGATCGGCCCGAGCTTCTTCATCGACCACGGCACCGGCGTGGTGATTGGCGAGACCGCGATCATCGGCGAGCGGGTACGTATCTACCAGGCGGTGACACTGGGCGCCAAGCGCTTCCCAAGCGATGAGTCGGGTACCCTGCACAAAGGCCTGCCGCGCCACCCGATCGTCGAGGACGACGTGGTGATCTATGCGGGGGCGACGATCCTGGGGCGCATTACCATCGGCAAGGGCTCGACCATTGGCGGTAATGTGTGGCTCACCCGCAGCGTGCCGGCCGAGAGCAACATTACCCAGGCCAACCTGCAACTGGATTGCCAGGACAAGAACTGACCTGAGGTCTTTACTGGCTGTACCGGCCCTTTCGCGGGCCGGTTCAGGCATGCACCGATCAGCACCCCGGTTCGCATCAAATCCCGATCCATGGTTAACTTGAACGCTTGTTCAATGAAAAAACGCTGGTCCGCTGCCGGTGTTCAACAGGAGGATTCCTTTGCTGAACCCGTTCATTTCGAACCTTACGTCACGTGACGAGGTGCATGCCCGATGAGTGCACCGACCCCCACCCTTGCCAACGGCAAGATGCGCATGAACCCTCCGGTGTTCTATTTCGCGGCAAGTTTCATCCTCATCTTCGGCCTCATCGTCATCACCAACCCGCAAGCTGCAGGCGACTGGTTGCTGGCGGCACAGAACTGGGCGGCCAACACGGTCGGCTGGTACTACATGCTGGCGATGACGCTGTACCTGGTCTTCGTGGTGGTCACCGCCTTGTCTGGCTACGGCAAGATCAAGCTCGGTGCCGACCACGACGAACCCGAGTTCAGCTACTTGTCCTGGGCCGGCATGCTGTTTGCCGCCGGCATCAGCATCACGCTGTTCTTCTTCTGCGTGTCCGAACCGCTGACCCACATGCTGCAGCCGCCCCAGGGCGAAGCAGGCACGGCAGAGGCCGGGCGCCAGGCCATGCAGATCCTGTTCCTGCACTGGGGCCTGCATGGCTGGGGCGTGTTTGCCTTCGTCGGCATGGCGCTGGCCTACTTCGCCTACCGGCATAACCTGCCGCTGGCCTTGCGCTCGGCGTTGTACCCCCTGATCGGCAAGCGCATCAACGGGCCGATTGGTTACGCGGTGGATGGCTTCGGCATCATTGCCACGGTGTTCGGCCTGGGCGCTGACATGGGCTTTGGCGTGTTGCACTTGAATGCCGGCCTGGATTACCTGTTCGGGATCAGCCACAGCCAGTGGGTGCAGGTCGCGTTGATCACCCTGATGATGGGCGCGGCGGTGGCCGTGGCGGTCGCCGGGGTGGAGAAAGGCGTGCGGGTGATGAGCGACATCAACCTGTTCCTGGCCTGCGCGCTGTTGCTGTTCGTGCTGTTTGCCGGCCCTACCCAGCACCTGTTCAACACGCTTATCCAGAACCTGGGTGACTACCTCGGCGCCTTGCCCCGCAAGAGCTTCGACGTCTATGCCTATGGCGAAAACCGCGACTGGCTTGGCGGCTGGACGGTGTTCTACTGGGCCTGGTGGATTGCCTGGGCGCCGTTCGTGGGCTTGTTCATTGCGCGTATTTCGCGCGGGCGCACCATCCGCGAATTCGTCTTCGGCGTGTTGCTGATTCCCCTGGGCTTCACCCTGGCGTGGATGTCGATCTTCGGCAACAGCGCGTTGGACCAGGTCATCAACCATGGCATGACCGCGCTTGGTCAATCGGCGCTGGATAACCCGTCGATGAGCCTGTACCTGCTGCTGGAGACCTACCCCTGGAGCAAGGTGGTCATCGCGACCACGGTGTTTATCAGCTTCGTGTTCTTCGTCACCTCGGCCGACTCGGGCACTGTGGTGCTGTCGACTTTGTCGGCCAAGGGTGGTGACCCGGATGAAGATGGGCCTAACTGGCTGCGGATTTTCTGGGGCGCGATGACCGCGCTGATCACCAGTGCATTGCTGTTCGCCGGCAGCATCGATTCGCTGAAGTCGGCGGTGGTGCTGACCTCGCTGCCGTTCTCGCTGATCTTGCTGTGCATGATGTGGGGGCTGCACAAGGCGTTCTACCTGGAGTCCCAGCGGCAGATTGCGCAGATGCATTCGCTGGCGCCGTTCGCTCAGTCGCGTCGCGGTCGTGGCGGCTGGCGCCAGCGCCTGAGCCAGGCCGTGCACTTCCCGTCACGCGATGAGGTGTACCGCTTCATGGACGACGTGGTGCGCCCGGCGATTGCCGATGTGCGTGAGGTGTTCGAGCAGAAGGGCCTGGTGCTGATTACCCAGGACGACCCGAGCCACGACAACGTCAGCTTGAAAGTGGGCCATGGCGAGGAGCAACCCTTCATCTACCAGGTGCAGATGCGCGGCTATTTCACGCCGTCGTTTGCGCTGGGTGGGCTGGGTGCTCAGGAGTTGAAGAACCGCCGTTATTACCGGGCGGAGGTGCACCTGAGCGAGGGCAGCCAGAACTACGACCTGGTGGGCTACAGCAAGGAGCAGATCATCAACGACATCCTCGACCAGTACGAGCGGCATATGCAGTACTTGCACCTGGTCCGCTAGACCGCTGGGGCCGCTTTGCGGCCCTTTCGCAGCACAAGGCTGCTCCTACAGGATGTGCGATCCCCTGTAGGAGCAGCCTTGTGCTGCGAATGGAGGCCAACGGCCTCCCGCGGTTCAAAACGGCGCATCCCCCAGAATCGTCGCCCGGTGCATCACCCGCCGATTCGGCCGGTAATCATCCACCGCAAAATGCTGGGTCACGCGGTTGTCCCAGAACGCCACATCATTTTCCTGCCACCGCCAGCGAATGCTGAACTCAGGCCTGGTCGCATGGGTGAACAGCAGCTTGAGCAACGCGTCGCTCTCATACTCGTTCAACTCATTGATGCGCGTGGTGAACCCTTCGTTGACGAACAGCGCCTTGCGCCCGCTGACCGGGTGCGTGCGGATCACTGGGTGTGACAGCGGCGGGTTGTTGCGCCGGGTCGCTTCCCAGCGCGCCAGGTCTTCTGGCGTGGTGCCAAAACGCTCGAGCGGGAACGACTTGGTGAAGTCATGGGTGGCCGTCAGCCCATCAAGCATCTCGCGCAGGGGCGCCGACAAGGCTTCAAGGGCGGCAATGCCACTGGCCCACAGGGTGTCGCCGCCATACGCCGGCAATTGCTTGGCGCTGAGCACCGCACCCAACGCCGGGGTCGGCAGGAAGGTCACGTCGGTGTGCCAGACGGCGTTGTCGCGCACGTCGGTGACCGCCGTGTCGAGCACCAGCACCTGCGGGGTTTCCGGCACGTTGGGGTAGATCGGGTGGATGTGCAGGTCACCGAAGCGGGCCGCAAAGCGGGCTTGCTGGTCTGGGTTGATCGGTTGATCGCGGAAGAACAGCACCTGGTGCTTGAGCAGCGCTTGCTCGATGGCGTCGCGCTGCTCGGTGGTGATGTCGCGGCTGATGTCCACGCCGCTGATCTGGGCGCCGAGCGCCGGGCTGAGAGGGGTGATGGTCAGGCTCATGTCGGTCTCGATCTGTTTTTACTAGGCGCCGAAATGCCGGCGTGGTCAGTGGCTTTGCCCGTGCCAGGGCACCAGCTTGCGTTGCAGCGCGCGCAGGCTCATTTCCAACGCGAAGGCGATCAAGGCGATCAACAGAATGCCCAGCACCACCACGTCAGTGACCAGGAACTGCGCCGCCGACTGCACCATGAAGCCCAGGCCGCTGGTGGCGGCGATCAGTTCTGCGGCGACCAGGGTCGACCAGCCGACCCCAAGGCCGATGCGGATGCCGGTGAGGATGTCGGGCAAGGCGCTGGGCAGGATCACGTGGCGGATCAGTTGCGCCTTGGTCGCCCCCAGCGATTGCGCGGCGCGCAGTTTGGCCGGGTCGACGGTGCGTACGCCGGTGGCGGTGGCGATGGCAATCGGGGCGAAGATCGCCAGGTAAATCAGCAACACTTTCGACAGCTCGCCGATGCCGCACCAGATGACGATGAGCGGCAGATAGGCCAGTGGCGGAATAGGGCGGTAGAACTCGATCAGCGGGTCGAGAATGCCCCGCGCCACACGGTTGTAACCGATGGCGATGCCGACCGGGATGGCGGTCAGGGTGGCGGCGACCAGTGCCAGGCCGATACGGCCCAGGCTTGCCCCCAGGTGCTGCCACAGGCTGGCATCCATGTAGCCCTGGGTCAGTAGGGTCCAGGCCCTGGCCAGGATATCGCCGGGCGCCGGCAGGAACAGCGGCTCGATCCAGCCGGCGGCCGTCACCAGCCACCAGGCCAGCAGCAGGCTGGCCAGGGTCAGGGTGCTGATCCAGCGGGTAGCAAGCGGGCGGCGTGCCTTTTCAGCAGGCCGGGTGTGGGCGTCGCGTTTGCCGGTAACCGGCAGATCCAGGCTGCTCATGCGCGCTCCTGCAGGCTTTGGCGTTGGGAGAAGACCCGCGCCAGCACGTGCTCGCGGGTTTCGATGAAGCGTGGGTCGGACTTGATCGCCCGGGCCGGCTCGCCCGCCGCGTAGCGTTGGCCGAAGTCCAACTGCAGGCGCTCGACTACACGCCCCGGGTTGGGCGCCAGCAGCACCAGCTCGCTGGCGAGGAACACCGCTTCTTCAATGTCGTGGGTAATCAGGAACACAGGCTTTGCGGTGCGCTGCCAGACCTGCAGCAGCAGCTCTTGCATCTGCTCGCGGGTGAACGCGTCGAGCGCGCCGAACGGCTCGTCCATCAGCAGTACCCGTGGGTCGGCCGCCAGCGCGCGGGCCAGGCCGACACGCTGCTTCTGGCCACCGGACAATTGCCATATGCGCCGCTCGGCAAACCCTTCCAGGTCGACCAAGGCCAGCATCTCGCGGGCCTTGGCCTCACGCTGGGCGCGCGGTACGCCGGCCAGCTCAAGGCCAAAGGCGACGTTGCCCAGCACGTTCTGCCAGGGCAGCAAGGCATCGTCTTGGAACACCACACCGCGTTCGGCGCTGGGGCCGTTGACCGGTGCACCGTCAAGGGTGATGCGGCCGCCGCTGGGGGCGACGAAGCCGGCGATCAGGTTGAGCAGCGACGTCTTGCCGCTGCCGGATGGCCCGAGGGCCACCAGCAGCTGGCGTGGCCCCAGGCTCAGGTTGATATCGGCCAGCACCGGGGTGCTGGCGCCAGGGTACTGTGCGCTGATGCGCTCCAGTTCAAGCAAGGCCATGACGGGCTCCGGATCAGTTTGGAAGGAACTTGGCGCTGACGTACGGCGAGTAGTCCGGCAGCACCGCGTCGACCTTGCCTTGTTGCTTGAGGAAGGTGGCGGTGTCAGTCAGCGCTTGGGTGGTCGGTGCACCCAGGGCGTTGGCCTGGTCGGCGGCCAATGGGTAGACGTTGCCTTCCAGCAGCACCGGGATATCGCTGGCCTTGGCGCCGGACAGCTTGACCAGCTTGGCCACGTTGTCCTTGTTGGCCAGCCACGCTTGTGGGTCTTTGCGGTAGTCGGCGTAGGCGTCGAGGGTGACCTTGGCGAACGCCTTGACCACGTCAGGGTGCTTGTCGGCGAAGTCCTTGCGCACGATCCAGGCGTCGAAGGTCGGTGCGCCTTTTTCGGCCAGTTCACCGGAGGTGATCAGCACCTTGCCGTTTTCCTTGGCCACGCCCAGGGCGGGGTCCCAGACGTAGGTCGCGTCGATGTCACCGCGTTTCCAGGCGGCAATGATCGCCGGTGGCGCGAGGTTGAGGATCTGTACCTTGGACGGGTCGATGTTCCAGGCCTTGAGCGCCGCCAGCAGGCTGTAGTGGCCGGTGGAAACGAAAGGCACGGCCACTTTCTTGCCGATCAGGTCTTGCGGCGTCTTGATGCTGTCGCGCGCCACCAGTGCTTCGCCCGCGCCGATCTGGGTGGCGATCAAGAAGGTTTCGACCGGCAGTTTGCGCGTTGCCGCAGCGGCCAGCGGGCTGGAACCGAGGTAGCCGATCTGCACGTCACCGCTGGCCACAGCCGTGATCACATCGGCGCCGTTGTCGAATTTGCGCCAGTCGATACTGGCCTTGCTGGCTTTTTCGTAGTCGCCATCGACCTGGGCAACTTTGGCCGGGTCAACGGTGGTCTGGTAGGCCACGGTCAAGTCGGCGGCCTGGGCCAACCAGCTGGTGCCGGCGAGGGTCAGGGCGGCGAACAGGCGCAGCGGAGCGTGCGGGATCATGGTTGAACCTCTCGTCAGGCAATCGATGTGATGGATGGCGAGAAGACTAAATGATCTAAGAAATCTAAAATAAATAACTTTTTAGAATTAGCTTAGGAGCCAAATGCTTTAAGCCGCGTGCCGTTGATGTCGCGCAATGGCGAAATCCGACAGGGCTGCTAGGCTTTTTCGTCCCTTAGAACAGTATGGAATTAGGTTATGAGCAAACGTTTGCAAATAACCCAAAGTTATGAACGAATGTGCCGTTTACAACAAAAGGCAGTAAAGGTTCCTAACATATTCCGGAAAAATCTTACAAATTCATAAAACGGTCATTTTGGATTTATAGGATTGTCATTATCCTGTAGCGCAGGTGGCGTCTTAGACCAAAGTCGCGAAACGTTTAGAAACGATTGACTTCATGGTCACGCTTTGGGACTAAATCGCCAATCCACGGTGAGCGGGGCAGCAGACCCCGCCTCCAGAGATACACAAGAATTAGAACGTAGAGGAGCAAAACATGTACAAGTCCAGCCTGGCTCTGGCCGTGGCAATGGGGGTTCTCGCCCAACAAGCAGGCGCTGCCGGTTTCGTTGAAGACAGCAAACTGTCGCTCAGCTCGCGCACCATGTACTTCAACAACGACAACCGTGACGGCGGTGCTGACAACCGCGAGTCTGGCCAGGGCTTCAAGCTCGACTACCTGTCCGGTTTCACCGAGGGTACCGTTGGCTTCGGCGTCGATGTTCAGGCCCTGTGGGGTATTCACCTGGATGGCGGCCGCGGCAAGCACCCTGACAACAGCAGCTTCTTCCCGAGCGATACCGACGGGTCTGCTGTAAGCCAGTGGGCGCGTGTAGGCGGTAATGCCAAGGCTCGCTTCTCCAAGACCGAAGCCCACTTCGGTAGCGCCTTGGCGCCGAACCTGCCGATCCTGGTGGCCAACGATGGCCGTCTGCTGCCGCAGACCTTCGAGGGTGGCACCATCCAGTCGAAGGAAATCGACAACCTGACCGTCAACGCCGGTCAGCTGACCCATGCCATGGGCCGTGCTTCGAGCAACCGTACCGGCCTGTCCGTGGCGGGCGCTACCCAGGACAGCAACAAGTTCCGCTACGGCGGCCTGGACTACAAGCTCACTCCAGACCTGACCCTGCAGTACTACTACTCGAACCTGGAAGACTTCTACAAGCAGCACTTCCTGGGCGCGACCCACGTGTTCAAGATTGCTGACGACCAGTCGTTCAAGACCGACCTGCGCTACTTCGACAGCAGCAGCGACGGCAAGAACGGTGAAGCCGGCTACCGCTTCAACAACAACGGCGGTTATGCCAAGAACGCTGGCGAGGTCGACAACAAGACCTGGACCGCCATGTTCACCTACACCCTGGGCGGCCATGCGCTGATGCTCGGTCACCAGCGTGTCAACGATGACGGTGGTTTCGTCTGGCTCAACCAAGGCAGCGTCGTTGATGGCAATGGCCGCAACGAAGGCGCCGGTGGTTCCAGCTTCTACCTGTTCACCGACAGCATGATCAACCAGTTCGCCAAGGCCGGTGAAAACACCACCTTCGGTCAGTACTCGTATGACTTCGCGCGTCTGGGCGTCCCTGGCCTGAAAGCTTCGGTCTCCTACCTGAAAGGTGAAGACGGCAAGAACGCCAACGGCAACGGTACCTTCAGCGAATGGGAACGTGACGCTCGCGTCGACTACGTCATCCAGGAAGGCACCTTCAAAGGCCTGGGCGCCAGCCTGCGTCACGGTGTCTACCGTGGCACTGGCACCAGCTCGCTGGCTGACCAGGATCAGACCCGTCTGATCTTCAACTACACTTACAACTTCCTGTAAGCCGTAGCTGAACCAGAAGCCTCGCCTAGTGCGAGGCTTTTTTGTGTCTGCAATTCGGTATGCTCTGTGGTTATAAATAAATCAGTATTTATTCTTTTTATTTTTAATTGAATGCAGGCACATTGAACTCCACAAGGCCAGAACACAGCACAGGAGCCGCACCCATGAGCCTCAAACTCGGCGACATCGCCCCCGATTTCGAACAGGATTCCAGTGAAGGCAAGATCCGCTTCCACGAGTGGCTCGGCAACAGTTGGGGTGTGCTGTTTTCCCACCCGGCCGACTTTACCCCGGTGTGCACCACCGAACTGGGCCTGACCGCCAAGCTCAAAGACGACTTCGCCCAGCGCGGCGTCAAGGCCATCGCACTGTCGGTGGACCCGGTCGACTCGCACCACAAGTGGATCGATGACATCAACGAGACCCAGAACACCGTGGTCAACTTCCCGATCATCGCCGACGCCGACCGCAAGGTGTCCGACCTGTACGACCTGATTCACCCGAACGCGAACGACACCCTGACCGTGCGCTCGCTGTTCGTCATCGACCCGAACAAGAAGGTGCGCCTGACCATTACCTATCCGGCCAGTACCGGGCGCAACTTCAACGAGATTTTGCGGGTAATCGACTCGCTGCAGCTGACCGACAACTACAAGGTCGCCACGCCAGGTAACTGGCAGGACGGTGACGACGTAGTGATCGTGCCTTCGCTCAAAGACGAGGAAGAGATCAAACAGCGTTTCCCCAAAGGGTATCGGGCGGTGAAGCCTTATCTGCGCCTGACGCCGCAACCTAATCGTTAAAGGATCCACGTTGCATTGCTCTTAGCCATAGCAGGGATTTCGGGCCGTTTCGACGGCCCTTTTTTATGCCTCCGGTTTTTTGGGGCCGCTTTGCGGCCCTATCGCGACGCAAGGCCGCTCCTACAATGGAATGCGATCCCTGTGTAGGAGCGGCCTTGCGTCGCGAAAGGGCTGCAAAGCAGCCCCCCAAATCTCAAAACCATTAAAGAACCAGAAGGAATAAACAAATGAAAAAATATGATTTCTAGATATATAAACAGGCTGTTAATGTCACTTCCAACAGAACACAAGGAAGCGCTCCAATGTTGGTCGTCTCAATCGGTGGTAGCCCTGGTACCCGTTCACGCTCCGGCGTGTTGCTCGAGCGCTCGCGCCAGTGGCTGCAGCACCGTGGCGTCGAAGTAGTGACCTTCCAGGTACGTGACTTCCCCGCCGAGGACCTGCTCCATGCGCGCTTCGACAGCCCGCAGGTGCAGCACTTCCAGCAACTGGTGGCCCAGGCCGATGGCCTGATCGTCGCCACCCCGGTGTACAAGGCATCGTTCGCCGGCGCGCTGAAAACATTGCTCGACCTGCTGCCCGAACGCGCCCTGGAGCACAAGGTCGTGTTGCCCATCGCTACCGGCGGCAGCATCGCCCACATGCTGGCGGTGGATTACGCGTTAAAACCGGTGCTGTCGGCACTTAAGGCGCAAGAGACCCTGCAAGGGATCTTCGCCGACGACAGCCAGGTCGCCTACGCAGAAGGCGCCAAGGCGGCACAGCTGGCACCTGCTCTGGATGAGCGCCTGCAGGACTCGCTGGAAACCTTCCACGTTGCCCTGGCCCGTCGGCCGCGCCCCGTGGCCCCCGGCGTACTCAATGAACGCCTGATCAGTGCCCGCTGGAGCATCTGACCCGGTTCAACGGCTTTATCGCGTCATCCACCTTACTCGCCCGTCAACGAGGCAAGCAGGTGCAACCCGAACCCCATTCGCACAGGAGAGCGCCATGCGCACAGTCTTCTTGCGTCGTGGTCTGGTCGCCCTGTTTGCGGCGGCTGTGTCCTTCGGCGCCATCACCCAAGCCCAGGCCGAGAGCCTGCGCATCGGTTATCAGAAATACGGCACCCTGGTGCTGCTCAAGGCCAAAGGCACGCTGGAGAAGCGCCTGGCCGAGCAGGGCGTGCAGGTGCAGTGGACCGAATTCCCCGGTGGCCCGCAGTTGCTCGAAGGCCTGAACGTCGGCTCCATCGACTTCGGCGTCACCGGCGAAACGCCGCCGGTATTCGCTCAGGCTGCCGGCGCCGACCTGCTTTACGTGGCCTACGAGCCACCGGCGCCGCACAGCGAAGCGATCCTGGTGCCGAAGGGCTCGTCGATCCAGTCGGTGAAAGACCTCAAAGGCAAGAAAGTCGTCCTCAACAAGGGCTCCAACGTCCACTACCTGCTGGTGCGTGCCCTGGAAGATGCAGGCCTCAAATACAGCGACATTCAACCGGTCTACCTGCCGCCAGCCGATGCCCGCGCGGCATTCGAGCGTGGCAGCGTCGATGCCTGGGTGATCTGGGACCCGTACCAGGCCGCCGCCGAGAAACAGCTGCAGGCACGCACCCTGCGTGACGGCAAGGGTCTGGTCGACAACCATCAGTTCTATCTCGCCACCCGTGACTATGCCACCCAGCACCCTGCCGTGATCAGCACCTTGATCGACGAAGTGCGTGCCGTGGGCGAGTGGTCCCAGGCCAACCCGCAGGAGGTCACCGATCAGGTCGCGCCCCTGCTTGGGCTGCCTGCCGACATCACCCTGACCTCGGTCAAGCGCCAAGGCTACGGCGCTGCGCCGCTCACCCCTGAGGTGGTGGCCGCGCAACAGAAGATCGCCGACACGTTCCAGGCGCTGAAGCTTATTCCCAAGCCGCTGAGCATCAAGGACGTGATCTGGACACCCCCGGCCAAGGTCGCCAGTGCGCCTTGATTGAATTGCCTGCGCCGGGGCGTTGCTCCGGCTTGAGCCACCCTTGAGGAGACAACTCCAATGAGCCTTAACATTTTCTGGTTTCTTCCCACACACGGTGACGGCAAGTACCTGGGCACCTCCGATGGCGCCCGTGCAGTCGATCACGGCTACCTGCAGCAAATTGCCCAGGCTGCCGACCGCCTTGGTTTTGGTGGGGTGCTGATCCCTACCGGGCGTTCCTGCGAGGATTCCTGGCTGGTGGCTGCGTCGTTGATCCCTGTCACCCAGCGCCTGAAGTTTCTGGTTGCCCTGCGCCCCGGCATCATTTCGCCGACCGTGGCGGCGCGCCAGGCCGCGACCCTGGACCGCCTGTCCAACGGCCGTGCGCTGTTCAACCTGGTCACCGGTGGCGACCCGGACGAACTGGCCGGTGACGGCCTGCACCTGAGCCACGAAGAGCGCTACGAAGCCTCGGTCGAGTTCACCCGTATCTGGCGCAAGGTGCTGGAAGGCGAAAACGTCGACTACGACGGCAAGCACATCCAGGTGAAGGGCGCCAAACTGCTCTATCCGCCGATTCAGCAACCGCGTCCGCCGCTGTACTTCGGCGGGTCGTCCGAAGCCGCGCAAGACCTGGCGGCCGAGCAGGTCGAGCTGTACCTCACCTGGGGCGAGCCACCGGCCGCCGTCGCCGAAAAAATCGCCCAGGTGCGCGAAAAGGCTGCCGCCCAAGGCCGCGAAGTGCGCTTCGGTATCCGCCTGCACGTGATCGTGCGTGAAACCAATGAAGAAGCCTGGGCCGCCGCTGACCGCCTGATCTCGCACCTGGACGACGAAACCATCGCCCGTGCCCAGGCCTCGCTGGCGCGTTTCGACTCGGTCGGCCAGCAGCGCATGGCTGCCCTGCACGGCGGCAACCGCGACAACCTGGAGGTCAGCCCCAACCTGTGGGCGGGCGTCGGCCTGGTACGCGGCGGCGCCGGTACCGCGCTGGTCGGCGATGGCCCTACCGTGGCTGCGCGGGTCAAGGAATACGCCGAGCTGGGCATCGATACCTTCATCTTCTCGGGTTATCCACACCTTGAAGAGTCCTACCGCGTTGCCGAGCTGCTGTTCCCGCACCTCGAGGTACAGCGCCCGGAGCAACCGAAAAGTACCGGTTACGTGAGCCCGTTCGGCGAGATGGTGGCCAACGACATCCTGCCCAAGTCCGTGTCGCAGCGCTGAGGGCCGGGCCATGAGTCGTGCAACTTCTTCTACCTTGGCCCAGCGCCTGGCCCCATGGGCACTGCCGGTACTGCTGCTGGCGGCCTGGCAGCTGGCGGTCAGCGCGGGCTGGCTGTCGACCCGCATCCTGCCAGCGCCGAGCGCGGTGGTCAGCGCGGGTGTCGAGCTGGTGCGCAGCGGCGAGATCTGGACCCACCTGGCCATCAGTGGCTGGCGTGCCGGGCTGGGCTTCGTCATCGGCGGCAGCATCGGCCTGGCGCTGGGCTTTATCACTGGCCTGTCGAACTGGGGCGAACGCCTGCTCGACAGCTCGGTGCAGATGATCCGCAACGTGCCTCACCTGGCGCTGATCCCACTGGTGATCCTTTGGTTCGGTATCGATGAGTCGGCAAAGATTTTTTTGGTCGCTCTGGGCACGTTGTTCCCGATCTACCTCAACACCTACCACGGTATCCGCAACGTTGACCCGGCCCTGGTGGAGATGGCGCGCAGCTATGGCCTGTCCGGTTTCGGCTTGTTCCGTCAGGTGATCCTGCCAGGTGCATTGCCCTCGATTCTGGTGGGCGTGCGCTTCGCCCTGGGCTTCATGTGGCTGACCCTGATCGTGGCAGAAACCATCTCGGCGAATGCCGGTATCGGTTACCTGGCGATGAACGCCCGTGAGTTCCTGCAGACCGACGTGGTGGTCTTGGCCATCGTCCTGTACGCCGTGCTTGGCAAGCTCGCTGACCTCGCCGCCCGCGGCCTGGAACGTGTCTGGCTGCGCTGGCACCCGGCCTATCAAGTGGCCAAGAAGGAGGGCGCATGACCGTGCTCAAGGAACAGCCGCCACGCCTGCTGCGTGGCATCCCCCTGGCATCCAACGGCCTGCGTAAAACCTTTGGCCAGCGTGAAGTGCTCAAAGGCATCGACCTGCACATCCCGGCCGGCCAGTTCGTCGCCATCGTTGGCCGCAGCGGCTGCGGCAAGAGCACTTTGCTGCGTTTGCTGGCCGGCCTCGACCAGCCCAGCGCCGGTGAATTGCTGGCCGGTGCCGCACCCTTGGCCGAAGCCCGCGAAGAAACCCGGCTGATGTTCCAGGACGCGCGCCTGTTGCCGTGGAAGAAGGTGATCGACAACGTCGGCCTGGGCTTGTCTGGCAATTGGCGGCCACGTGCGCTGGATGCGCTGGAAGCAGTCGGCCTGGCCGACCGCGCCAACGAGTGGCCGGCAGCACTCTCCGGTGGCCAGAAGCAACGGGTGGCCCTGGCGCGGGCACTGATTCACCAGCCGCGTCTGCTGTTGCTGGACGAGCCGCTGGGTGCCTTGGATGCATTGACCCGTATCGAGATGCAGCAATTGATCGAACGCCTCTGGCGTCAGCACGGGTTCACCGTGTTGCTGGTCACCCACGATGTCAGCGAGGCGGTTGCCGTGGCGGACCGGGTGATCTTGATCGAAGACGGCGAGGTCGGGCTCGACCTCACTGTCGATCTGGCACGGCCAAGGTCGCGTGGTTCGCACCGTTTGGCGGCGCTGGAAAGCGAAGTGCTCAACCGTGTTCTGTCGGCTCCGGGCACTGCGCCTGAGCCGGATCCTGTAGCCCCTTTGCCCACGCAACTGCGTTGGGCGCACTGAATCACTCACTTACCCGACTGAAGCCAAAGAGAAGGAATCAAGCCATGACTATCAAAGCCATCAACGTTCGCAACCAGTTCAAAGGCACCGTGAAAGAAATCCTCGAAGGCCCGGTACTGTCGGAAATCGACGTGCAGACCGCCTCCGGCGTTGTCACCTCGGTGATCACCACCCGCTCCGTGCGTGAGCTGGAGCTGCAGGTGGGCAGTGAAGTGATTGCCTTTGTGAAGTCGACAGAAGTGTCCATCGCCAAGCTGTGATTCTGGTGTTGAAGGGGGCTGCTCTGCAGCCCTTCGCGGGCAAGCCCGCTCCTACAAGAGATCGAATTTCCATCAGGAGATCGAATCCCATGTGGGAGCGGGCTTGTCCCGCGAAGGGCCGCACAGCGGCCCCAACGATTTCAACCCAAACGCTTAGCCAGAAACGGCGGCAAATAAAGCCCCAGATACGCCTCGAACACCCGCTTGCCTTCCTCAGCCATACGCGCCGTGATCTGTTCATGCAACTGCACCGACCGCGCATACACCCGGTCGCTCAGCTCCATGGCCAGGGCAAACACATCCACATCCGCAGGCATCACCGGCAAGTGAAAATGCTGGTCGAACAGCTTGTACATCAGGTCGCCCAGCTCCATGTCGTGCTGCCGGTCGGCTTGCACCACTTCGCTCAGGCCATGCTGCGCCAGGATCAACTGACGCGCCGCGGCATCCTCGTTGTAGATGTCCAGCATGCGTTGCTCGATCAACCGTGACAGTTCATGCCAGGTCGTCAGCGTACTGCTGTCGATCGGTGCACTCAGCGCCTCGCGAAACGCCCGGTGCACGTCGGCGGTCAACGCCTCCAGCAGGGCTGGGACGCTGGCGAAGAAGTGGTACACCGACGAAGGGGGGATCTGCGCCCGCTCGGCCACGCTGTAGATCGACAACCCCGCCACCCCCAGCTCGGCAAGCAGCTCGCGCGCGGCCGCCAGGATCGTCTCGATCCTGGCCTGGCTGCTGGCGCGCGGCTTGCGCGGGGAGGCGGTGCGGCTCATCAGTTGCTGATCGCCAGGATGCTGGCCTGGTAGGCGCCGACGAACAGGTCGAAGTCGCCGACTTCGGTCTGCTCAAGCTCGGCCTGTTTGGCCAGCGACTCGCGGGCGAGCGTTTCGAAGGCCTGCTGGCGTTCGCTGCTGAGCGGTTGCTCGCGGAAGCGCTCGGCGTGAACGCGGCTCTGGCGCAGCGAGAACTGGACAAAACTTTCGTCATGTTCGGTCATGCGTGCCAGGACTTGGGCCGATGGAGTCAGCGAGGCGTCGTCGACCTTGGCCTGTTGCTCCTGCAGGGCGTTGGCATGTGCGTCGCCGCCGTGGGCGCGGTCGAGCAGCTCGGCCAGTTGGCCAATGCGAGTGATCAACTCGGTAGCCCAGGTTTTCAGCGCGATGGCCTGACCATCACGGTGCAGTTCCAAGCCTGGGCGACGGCCTTCCTTGACCACGGTCAGGAAGTTGCTGGTGCACTGGCCACACTCGCCGTTGTCCAGTTGCGGGCTTTCTTCAAGCGCGCAGAACAGCAGGAAGGCATCGAGGAAACGCGCTTCGGTCAGGTCGATCCCGACCGGCAGGAACGGGTTGATGTCCAGGCAGCGCACTTCGACGTACTGCACGCCACGGGACGTCAGCGCCTGGATCGGCCGCTCGCCGGTGTAGGTGACACGCTTGGGGCGGATGTTCGAGTAGTACTCGTTCTCGATTTGCAGGATGTTGGTGTTCAACTGCACCCACTCGCCATCCACGTGCGTACCGACTTCAACGTAGGGCGGGTAGGGCGTGCCCACCGCCTTGCGCAGGCTGTCGGTGTAGCTGGCCAGGTTGTTGTAGCAAGGCGTGAGGCCGGCCTGGGCGTTGCTCTGGTAGCCCAGGTCGCTCATGCGCAGGCTGGTGGCATAGGGCAGGAACAACGTTTCGGCATCCAGTTCTTCGAGCTGGTGCGGGCGGCCACGCAGGAAGCCTTTGTCCAGGGTCGGCGAAGCGCCGAACAGGTACATCAAAAGCCAGCTGTAGCGGCGGAAGTTGCGGATCAGCGCGATGTAGGCCGACGACTGATAATCGCGCGCCTCTTCTGCACTGCCTTCGCTTGCGCGTAGCAAGGGCCACAACGCTTCAGGCAGCGAGAAGTTGTAATGGATACCGGCGATGCACTGCATGGTGCGGCCATAGCGCAGGGCCAGGCCTTTGCGGTACACGTGCTTGAGCTTGCCGATGTTCGAGCTGCCGTATTCGGCAATCGGGATGTCTTCCTCGGCCGGCAACGCGCAGGGCATCGACGGGCTCCACAGGTATTCGCTACCCAGCTTGGTGTAGACGAAGCGGTGGATCTCGTCGAGGTTCTCGAGCACCTGGGCCGGGTCCGCCAGGGCCGGGGTGATGAACTCCAGCAGCGACTCGGAATAATCGGTGGTGATCTGCTCGTTGGTCAGCGCCGAACCCAAGGCCTCAGGGTGCGGGGTCTGGGCCAGGCGACCTTCATCGGTCACGCGCAGGCATTCTCGCTCAATACCGTGCAGGCACTGCTTGAGCAGGGGGAGATTTGCGCCGAGCAGGCTCAGGCGGCGGTTGAGGAGTTCGCTCAAGATGTATTCCTTCACGCGTCAGTCGCCCCAATATGGGGGTAGAGATAACGGTCTACAAGGGTAGGAAGAAAGGAACTGGCGTTGTCGCCTGGTTTACGCGGTTCCGGCACCGAATTGTGGGGCCGCTTTGCGCCCCATCGCCGGCAAGCCGGCTCCCACAGAAGGTCAGCGGGGACCTTGTGGGAGCCGGCTTGCCGGCGATGCGGCACGAAGTGGCACCAAGTTGCTGCTGAAAATACCGCAGATACAGCTTGGTGAGCTAGAGAACCGCGAAGGTTCCTTGCGCTTTGGCCACCAGTTTGTCGCCTTGAACTACGTCGGCGTCGACCACCAGCGTGCGCCGCCCGGCGTGCAGCACACGGGCCGTGCACAGCACCTCGCCATCACTGACCGCGCGCATGTAGTTGATCTTGCATTCAATGGTCACGCTCTGCTGGTCGAAACCATGGCTGGCCGAGCAGGCCAGGCCCATGGCGATGTCCACCAGGCTGAAGATCGCCCCACCGTGCAGTTTCTGGCCACGGTTGCGCAGTTGCGGCTCAAGCGCCAGGGCCACTTCGGCAACGCCTGTGTCCAGGCGTTGCAGGCGGCAGCCAAGCAGTTGGCTGAAGGCGCTTTCGACGTATTCGCGCGGGACGTCCATCACTTCTTCTTCAGCTGCTTGGCGTTGGCGAACAACGACGCCATGGCATTGTTGGCCGGGGCGGCAGTGGCAGTTTCACGCTGGCGCGGGGCCTGCTGCTGGCGATTGCCGCCGTTGCCACGGCCGCCGCCACGGTTGCCTTCGACCTTCTCGCCCGGGGTATCGCCCATGCGCATGGACAGCCCGACACGTTTGCGCGGGATGTCCACTTCCATGACCTTGACCTTGACCACGTCGCCGGCCTTGACCGCTTCACGCGGGTCTTTGATGAACTTCTCGGACAATGCCGAGATGTGCACCAGGCCGTCCTGGTGCACGCCGATGTCGACGAAAGCACCGAAGTTGGTGACGTTGGTGACCACGCCTTCGAGGATCATGCCAGGCTCCAGGTCCTTGAGGTCTTCGACGCCGTCCTGGAAGGTGGCGGTCTTGAACTCAGGGCGTGGGTCGCGGCCGGGTTTGTCCAGCTCTTGCAGGATGTCGGTAACGGTCGGCAGGCCGAAGGACTCGTCGGTGAACTGCTTCGGGTCCAGGCGCTTGAGGAAGCTGCTGTCGCCGATCAGCGAGCGGATGTCGCGGTCGGTGCCAGCGGCGATGCGTTGCACCAGCGGGTAGGCCTCAGGGTGCACGGCGGAGGCGTCCAGCGGGTTGTCGCCGTTCATCACACGCAGGAAGCCGGCGGCTTGTTCGAAGGTTTTTTCACCGAGGCGGCTGACCTTTTTCAGCGCTGCGCGGGTCGCGAACGGGCCGTTGGCATCGCGGTGGGCGACGATGTTCTGTGCCAGCGTGGCGTTAAGGCCGGAGATACGGGTCAGCAGCGCCACCGAGGCCGTGTTCACGTCCACGCCCACGGCGTTCACGCAGTCCTCGACCACGGCGTCCAGGCCACGCGCCAGCTTCAGCTGGGACACGTCGTGCTGGTACTGGCCGACACCGATGGATTTCGGGTCGATCTTCACCAGCTCTGCCAGTGGGTCCTGCAGGCGACGGGCAATCGACACAGCGCCGCGGATCGATACGTCCAGGTCCGGGAACTCGCGGGCGGCCAGTTCCGATGCCGAGTACACCGACGCACCGGCCTCGGAGACCATGATCTTGGTGATTTTCAGGGCTGGGTATTTTTTGACCAGCTCGGCCACCAGCTTGTCGCTTTCGCGGCTGGCGGTGCCGTTGCCGATGGCGATCAGTTCCACCGCGTGCTTGGCGCACAGTGCGGCCATGATGGAAATGGTGCGGTCCCAGTCGTTTTTCGGCGCGTGCGGGTAGACCGTCGTGTAGTCCAGCAGTTTGCCGGTGGCGTCGACCACGGCGATCTTGCAACCGGTGCGCAGGCCTGGGTCGAAGCCCAAGGTGGCGCGCGGGCCGGCCGGGGCGGCCAGCAGCAGGTCGTGCAGGTTGTGGGCGAACACGTTGATCGCCTCGCTTTCTGCGTTGTCGCGCAGTTCGCCGAACAGGTCGGTTTCCAGGTGGGTGTACAGCTTGACCTTCCAGGTCCAGCGCACCACCTCGCCCAGCCACTTGTCGGCCGGCCGGCTGCGGTTTTCAACGCCGACGTGGTTGCCGATCATCACTTCGCACGGGTGCAGGGTGCCTGGCAGTTCTTCACCGACTTTGAGCGAGGCGCTCAGGATGCCTTCGTTGCGCCCGCGGAAAATCGCCAGGGCACGGTGCGACGGGGCGTTGCGCAGCAGTTCGTCATGGGCGAAGTAGTCGCGGAATTTGGCGCCTTCTTCTTCCTTGCCAGCCACCACGCGGGCGCTGAGCACCGACTCCTGCTTGAGGAAGTTGCGCAGCTTGTCGAGCAGGGCGGCGTCTTCGGCGAAGCGCTCCATGAGGATGTATTTCGCGCCTTCCAGCGCCGCCTTGACATCGGCCACGCCCTTTTCGGCGTCGACGAAGCGGGCCGCTTCGGTTTCCGGGGTCAGCTGCGGGTCGTTGAACAAACCGTCGGCCAGCTCGCCGAGGCCGGCTTCCAGGGCGATCTGGCCCTTGGTGCGGCGCTTTTGCTTGTACGGCAGGTAAAGGTCTTCGAGGCGGGTCTTGGTGTCGGCCAGCTTGATCTCGCGGGCCAGTTCCGGGGTCAGCTTGCCCTGTTCCTCAATGCTGGACAGGATGCTGGCGCGGCGCTCGTCAAGTTCGCGCAGGTAGCGCAGGCGCTCTTCCAGGTGGCGCAGTTGGGTGTCGTCCAGGCTGCCGGTCACTTCCTTGCGGTAACGGGCGATGAAGGGCACGGTCGAGCCTTCGTCCAACAGGCCCACGGCCGCTTCGACCTGTTGTGGGCGTACGCCCAGTTCCTCGGCGATACGGCTGTTGATGCTGTCCATGTAAACCACCTGACAATTGTGAATACGGGGGCCGCGCGCGGGTTTGCAGCCCGACGGCACTGGATGAAAGCCGCGCATTATACCCATCGTGACCGGCTTGCGGTGATGGCGCCAAGCCAGCCTGAACGGCCCGGAACTGGCGCCGGGGGAAAAATCTGCTAACAATGCTCACGGCACGCGTTGCAACGGCTACGCCATAATGCGCGGCGATACCAGAGGAGTAATTCATGACCGGCACTGCAAACACCGCTGAAGGTGACAAGATTCTCATCGTCGACGACGATCCGGGGCTGAGCAGCCTGCTGGAGCGTTTCTTCACCAGCAAGGGCTACCGTGCCCGCGCGGTGCCCAACACCGAACAGATGGACCGCCTGCTCTCGCGGGAGGTGTTCAACCTGGTGGTGCTCGACCTGATGCTGCCGGGCGAAGATGGCCTGTCCGCCTGCAAGCGCCTGCGCCAGTCGAACAACCAGATCCCGATCATCATGCTCACCGCCAAAGGCGACGAGCTCAGCCGCATCAAAGGGCTGGAGCTGGGCGCTGACGACTACCTGGGCAAACCCTTCAACCCGGACGAACTGATGGCCCGGGTCAAGGCCGTGCTGCGCCGCCAGGCGCCGAGCGTCCCGGGTGCCCCGGGCAGCGAGGACGAATCGGTCACCTTCGGTGATTACGAGCTGTCGCTGGCCACCCGCGAGCTTAAACGCGGCGACGAAGTGCACATGCTCACCACCGGTGAGTTCGCCGTGCTCAAGGCGCTGGTCATGCATGCGCGTGAACCGCTGACCCGCGACAAACTGATGAACCTGGCCCGTGGCCGCGAGTGGGATGCCCTGGAGCGTTCCATCGACGTGCAGATCTCGCGCCTGCGCCGCATGATCGAGCCCGACCCGTCCAAGCCACGGTATATCCAGACGGTCTGGGGCGTAGGGTACGTCTTCGTGCCGGACGGAAACGCCGGCAAATGATGCCGCGTCGTCCATGAGAACGCCGTTGTGGTTCCCGCAAAGTTTCTTCGCCCGCACGCTGTGGCTGGTGCTGATCGTCGTCCTGTTTTCCAAGGCGCTGACCCTCGTTTACCTGTTGATGAACGAGGATGTGCTGGTCGACCGTCAGTACAGCCACGGTGTTGCATTGACCTTGCGCGCCTATTGGGCTGCCGATGAAGAGAACCGTGACAAGATCGCCGAAGCCGCAGGCCTGATCCGGGTGACCGGCTCGGGTGTGCCGGAAGGCGAGCAGCACTGGCCTTATAGCGAGATCTACCAGCGCCAGATGCAGGCCGAACTGGGCGAAGACACCGAAGTACGCCTGCGCATCCATGCGCCACCGGCGTTGTGGGTCAATGCGCCGAGCCTCGGCCCTGGCTGGCTCAAAGTGCCGCTGTACCCGCACCCGCTGCGGGGGCAGAAGATCTGGAACGTGCTTGGCTGGTTCCTGGCCATCGGCCTGTTGTCCACCGCCTCTGCCTGGATTTTCGTGCGCCAGCTGAACCAGCCGCTCAAGCGCCTGGTGTTTGCCGCCCGGCAACTGGGCCAGGGGCGCAGCGTGCGCTTGCCAATCAGCGATACGCCCAGTGAGATGACCGAGGTGTACCGCGCGTTCAACCAGATGGCTGAGGATGTCGAGCAGGCCGGGCGTGAACGCGAGTTGATGCTGGCAGGGGTTTCCCACGACTTGCGTACACCGCTGACGCGGCTGCGCCTGTCGCTTTCGCTGCTGGACAGTGACAACGAGCTTAGCGATGACATGGTCCGCGATATCGAGGACATGGACGCGATTCTGGACCAGTTCCTGGCGTTCATTCGCGATGGCCGTGACGAGCCGGTGGAAGAGGTCGACCTGGCCGACCTGGTGCGCGAAGTGGTGGCCCCGTACAACCAGCCCGAAGAACGTGTACGGCTGTGCCTGGAGCCGATTCCGCCGTTCCCGCTGCGTCGGGTTTCGCTCAAGCGCATGCTGGGCAACTTGATCGGCAACGCCCTGCACCATGCCGGCAAGGGCGTGGAAGTGGCGGCCTATGTGTCCGGCGACGAGAGCGCGCCTTACGTGGTGCTCAGCGTGCTGGACCGGGGGACGGGGATCGACGAGTCGGAGCTGGAGACGATCTTCAACCCGTTCATTCGCGGTGACCGTGCCCGTGGTGGCAAGGGCACCGGGTTGGGCCTGGCGATCGTCAAGCGCATCGCGGCCCAGCATGGCGGGAATGTCGAGTTGCGCAACCGGTCGGGTGGCGGGATCGAGGCGCGGGTCAGGTTGCCGTTGGGGCTTTTGCTGCCGCGTAATGCGGTGTGATTGTCGGGGCCGCTTTGCGGCCCATTCGCAGCACAAGGCTGCTCCTACAAGGAAACGCGTAACCCCTGTAGGAGCAGCCTTGTGCTGCGAATGGGCTGCAAAGCAGCCCCAACATTTCAGCCCTTACCCTTGGTCCGAGTCTGATTCGGCCCGCCATTCTTCTCCAGGTGCTCGATGATCATCCCGGCCACGTTCTTCCCGGTGGTGACTTCAATCCCTTCCAACCCCGGCGACGAATTCACCTCCATCACCAACGGCCCATGGTTGGAGCGCAGGATATCCACCCCCGCCACGCTCAGCCCCATCACCTTGGCCGCACGAATGGCGGTAATCCGCTCTTCTGGCGTGATCTTGATCAGGCTGGCCACCCCACCCCGATGCAAGTTGGAGCGAAACTCGCCGGGCTTGGCCTGACGCTTCATCGAAGCAATCACCTTGTCACCCACCACAAAGCAGCGAATGTCGGCCCCGCCGGCCTCCTTGATGTATTCCTGCACCATGATGTTCTGCTTCAGGCCCATGAACGCTTCGATCACCGACTCTGCAGCTTGAGTTGTTTCGCACAGCACCACGCCAATGCCCTGAGTACCTTCCAGCACCTTGATCACCAGGGGCGCGCCGTTGACCATCTGGATCAGGTCCGGGATGTCGTCAGGTGAGTGGGCGAAACCGGTGATCGGCAGGCCGATGCCACGGCGCGACAGCAACTGCAACGAGCGCAGCTTGTCACGCGAGCGGGCGATGGCCACCGACTCGTTGAGCGGGTAGACGCCCATCATCTCGAACTGGCGCAGCACCGCGCAGCCATAGAACGTCACCGAGGCACCGATGCGCGGGATCACCGCATCGAAGCCTTCCAGTGGCTTGCCGCGGTAGTGGATCTGCGGCTTGTGGCTGGCGATGTTCATGTAGGCCCGCAGGGTATCGATCACCACCATTTCGTGGCCACGCTGGGTACCGGCTTCGACCAGGCGGCGGGTGGAATACAGACGCGGATTGCGCGACAGCACAGCGATCTTCATGCAGCACCTGTGACAGGGGAAAGGGTGGCCGGAAAGGCCGGTTTGTCTTGTACGTACTTCAGGCCAGGGTTGACCACCAAGTGGCCGTGAATAAGTGCCTTGGAACCCAGCAGCAGGCGGTAGCGCATCTCTTTGCGACAGGCCAGGGTGAACTCGACTTCCCACACGCTATCGCCCAGTGCCAGCGATGTGCGAATCACATAGCGGGTCTGGGCGTGGCCATTGGAGCTCTTGATGGTCTTCATGGTCACCAGTGGCGCTTCGCAACGGCGGTGGCGCAACTGCACCACCGAACCCAGGTGCGCAGTAAATCGGACCCACGGTTGGCCGTCACGTTCGAACTGTTCCACCTCGGTGGCGTGCAGGCTGGACGTACTGGCGCCGGTATCGATCTTGGCGCGCAGCCCGGCGACGCCAAGGTCGGGCAGGGCTACCCACTCGCGCAGGCCGATCACAGTCAAATGGTCAAATGTCTTCACGAAGCGCACCCAGGGGATAAGGTGGTGAACTGTAAGCACGGCGTGGACTTTTTGCATCCGCAAGATACGGTAGTACAGTTCGATTAAAGACAGAATTCGAGGTAACGGGATGGCACACAAGGCGGAAGAAGACGACAAGGTTCGCCTGGACAAATGGCTATGGGCGGCGCGGTTCTACAAGACTCGTGCGCTGGCCAAGGCGGCCATCGAAAGTGGCAAGGTGCATTGCCGGGGCGAACGCTGCAAGCCGGGCAAGGAACCGAGGGTAGGGGATGAGTTTGTCCTGCGCACCGGGTTTGACGAGCGCACAGTGGTGGTCAAGGCGCTGTCGGTGGTCAGGCGCGGGGCGCCCGAAGCGCAGGCGCTGTATGCAGAAACCGAAGAGAGTGTGCGCCGCCGCGAACAGGCTGCCGAAATGCGCAAAGCCGGGGCGATGGGTGTGACCACCGATGGCCGGCCAAACAAGAAGCAGCGGCGACAGATTCACCAACTGCACGGTAGCTTTGAATAGCTAGGCCCCTAAGGCTGCGCGATCGAGGTAGGAGCTGGCTTGCCTGCGAATGGGCCGCAAAGCGGCCCCCCGCTGTTAGCGAACCACCGCCAATCTACCGACCAACGGTAACCTGCCTGCCAAGGCAAACAACGGCGCGGTCCAGCGCATCAACGCCGCACTGCCTTTGGCCGCCAGAGGCGTATAGCAACTCCACCCCAACGCCAGCACCGCCATCAGCAACCCGCCGATGTAGTCGTCCTGGCCCCAATGGGCGCCCGCCACCAAGCGTGGCAGCATGAACACCAGCGCCAGCCCCCAGACCACCAGGTAGTGCACCAGGCGACGGCTGAACACGCTCATGAACAACGCCCAGACCAGCAGCACCGAGGCGTGATCGCCTGGGAAACTCTTGCTGGAGCGGTCCTTGAGTTCCCAGGCCGCTTCCAGGTTCGGGTAATAGTCACTGAGGTGCACGACGTCATCGAAGATCATCGACGGGCTCTTGTGTTGCCACCCTGCAGCATCCACCCACTTGGAAAACAGCGCGCGAATCACCACTAATAGGATCAGGGTCACCAGAAAGCCGAAAAACGCCTCACGCACCTGGCAGGCTTTGAACACCCAGTTGCCACGGATCAGCACCGCCAGAAGGATCAGCCCGACCACGATGTCGAACGGGCGCAGGCTGCCCAGGGTCCAGATGTAGCGCCAGGTGGTGTTGTCAGCCAGCGGCGCATTGAGGCTGTGGAACAGCCACTCGTCGAAAGTCAGGCACAGGATCTGGCCAAAAGGCCATAACCAGAAACACAGTAGAGCGATGGGCAGCAGTGTGCAGGCTGCCAAGGGCCCGAAGGACCACCTTGCTTGGAACAGTGGTCGATTGTCCATAAGATACCTCTATTGCCAACAGGAATCGGAGCGCCTTGTGAGCGCTCTGCCACGGGCTTCGCAGTATTTCGAAACGCCGTGTAACCATTTTGTCATCATTTTCAGATAGCCAGAACCTATGAGCGAATTGCCGGATACTGATTTCACCCAACGTTTCCTCTTCGACGACCGCGATATCCGCGGTGAGTGGGTAGGGCTCGACCGCAGCTATGCCGAAGTGCTGGCGCGTCACCCGTACCCCCAACCCGTAGCCGCGCTGCTCGGCGAATTGATGGCCGCCACCGCATTGCTGGTGGGTGCCCTGAAGTTCGACGGCCTGCTGATCCTGCAGGCACGTTCCCAGGGGCCGATCCCGCTGCTGATGGTGGAATGCTCGGGCGAGCGCGAAATCCGCGGCGTGGCCCGTTACGAAGCCGATCAGATTCCTGCCGACGCGACCTTGGCGCAGCTGATGCCCGACGGCCATCTGACGCTGACCATCGACCCTGTCAACGGCCAGCGCTACCAGGGGACCGTTGACCTGGACGGTGCCAACCTGTCGGAGTGCTTCACCAATTACTTCGTTCAGTCGCAACAGCTCAACACCCGTTTCTGGCTCGATGCCAAAGATGGCAAGGCCCGCGGCCTGCTGTTGCAGCAATTGCCACGTGATCGCCAGCCGGACGACGAAGAGCGCGAGGACAGCTGGCAGCACGTTGTAGCCCTGGCCAAGACACTCAAGCCTGAAGAGTGGCAAGAAGACAACGAAACCTTGCTGCACCGTCTGTACCACGAAGACGCCGTGCGCCTGTTTGACATCGAACCCCTGCGCTTCCACTGCAGCTGCTCGCGCGAGCGCTCCGGCAATGCGCTGGTCAGCCTCGGCGAGCACGACGCCAAGCAGTTGGTCGAGGAGTGTGGTGGCAAGGTGGAGATCGATTGCCAGTTCTGCAACGAGCGCTATTTCTTCGATGCAAGCGATGTGGCGCAACTGTTTGCGGGTGGCGGCACGGACACGGCCTCAGAAACTCGCCACTGAAACGATTAATTGCAGGGAAATCTCCTGTCTAATTGCGCAAAAGCGCGGTTACGACAGGAGGGGCCTACTTTTTTTGGGCTTTTCTGGCATAATCCGGCCACTTTTTTCGCTGTAGTAGTTTTTTACAGACAACTACAAAACGTTTGGAGCACTCGGCCTCGGGCCGGATGGGGTATCTCATGACGCAAGCCAACAACACCGTGTACACCGACCTGAGCGTCGATGAGCTGGTAAAAGAAGCGCTGCAACGCGGTGAAGGCGTACTAGCCGATACCGGCGCACTGGTCGTTGAGACTGGGCACCGTACTGGCCGTTCGCCGGCTGACCGTTTCATCGTCGAAGAACCTTCCACCCAGGATGCCATTTCCTGGGGCCCGATCAACCGCAAGTTCCCGGCCGACAAGTTCGATGCCCTGTGGGACCGCGTCGAGGCGTTCAACAACGCCCAGGATCACTTCGTTTCCTACGTTCACGTAGGCGCCGCTGCCGAGCACTACCTGCCGGTGAAGATGACCACCCAGACTGCTTGGCAGAACCTGTTCGGCCGTTGCCTGTTCATCAACCCTGAACAGTACAACCCGGCTGGCCGTGACCAGTGGCAAGTGCTCAACGTTGCCAACTTCGTGTGCGAGCCTGAGCGTGACGGCACCAACTCCGACGGCTGCGTGATCATCAACTTCGCCGCGAAGAAGGTGCTGATCGCTGGCATGCGTTACGCCGGTGAAATGAAGAAAGCCATGTTCTCGGTGCAGAACTTCCTGCTGCCGGCCGCTGACGTGCTGCCAATGCACTGCGCTGCCAACATCGGCGAAGAAGGCGATGTGACCCTGTTCTTCGGCCTGTCCGGCACCGGCAAGACCACCCTGTCGGCCGACGAAAGCCGTTACCTGATCGGTGACGACGAGCACGGTTGGGGCGAAGGCGTTGTCTTCAACATGGAAGGCGGCTGCTACGCCAAGTGCATCGACCTGTCCGAGAAGAACGAGCCGGTCATCTGGAAAGCCATCAAGCATGGCGCAGTGCTGGAAAACGTCGTACTCGACGCCAACAAGCACGCCGACTACACCGATGTCAGCCTGACCCAGAACAGCCGTGCGGCCTACCCGCTGGAGCACGTTGCCAAGCGTTCCGAAGCGAACCTGGGTGGCGAGCCTAACGCGGTCATCTTCCTGACCTGCGACCTGACTGGCGTTCTGCCTCCGGTTTCGATCCTGAACAACGAACAGGCTGCTTACCACTTCCTGTCCGGTTACACCGCGCTGGTTGGTTCCACCGAAATGGGTTCGGGCGGCGGCATCAAGTCGACCTTCTCCACCTGCTTCGGCGCGCCGTTCTTCCCGCGCCCGGCTGGCGAGTACGCCGAGCTGCTGATCAAGCGCATCAACGGCTTCAACTCCAAGGTTTACCTGGTCAACACCGGCTGGACCGGCGGTGGCTACGGCGTTGGCAAGCGTTTCAGCATTCCGACCACCCGTGCTGTGATCGCTGCGATCCAGAGCGGTGCACTGGTAGGCGCCGAAACCGAGCACTTGGACATCATCAACCTGGACGTGCCAAAAGCCGTTCCGGGCGTCGACACCGAGCTGCTCAACCCGCGCACCAACTGGGCTGACAAAGCCGCTTACGATGAAGCGGCCAAAGGCCTGGCCAAGCTGTTCATCGAAAACTTCAAGAAATTCGAAGTTTCCGACGCGATCAAGGCTGCTGGCCCACAGCTGTAAGCTGCCGCCAGTTGCAACGAGGAAGCCGCCCTTAGGGGCGGCTTTTTTTTTAGTTTGTTTTGATCATGCGTCTTGGCTCGGAGGTGTTCGCCACAGCATCTTTAGCGCCCATGAGAACGAGCGCCGCCCGCGCGGCGCTTCGCAGCACAAGGCTGCTCCTACATCTGTTTCGGGCCAGTAACGCCTGTACCAACGCGCGCGACCGCCTTGTTTGTTCCACACGATATCGAGGTGGGCGCCAAAAGGGCTGCGCGCCTCTGCCTCAGGATGCATTGGCCCGAAACAAATGTAGGAGCAGCCTTGTGCTGCGAAGCGCCGCGCGGGCGGCGCTCGATTTGCGCACCACCTCAGAACTCAAGACAAGCACCTGGCAGCCTTCACCCCATCTCTCGGCCAGCAAATACACAACACGTCCGTAATTTCTGTTTCACTGATAGCATTCATTGCGACCTCGCGAGACAGACAAATGACTGAAGCCCCACAGCGCAGCGCATTCACCCACTTCCACCCCATCCTCACCCGCCCGCAAGACAACGACCACAACGGCCATATCGCCGGTACCACCGTGCATGGCTTCTTCGAAACCGCCATTCAGGCGTTTCTGGTGGAGCAGGCCGAATTCGACCTGCGCGAAGGTGCGCTGGCGGCGTTCGTGGTCAGTTCGGCGGCAGACTTCTTCGCCCTGCCGGGCTTTCCGGATGTGCTTGAGGTGGGGCTGGGCGTGACGCGCCTGGCGGGCAGTACCGTGGAGTACCGGTTGGCCCTGTATCGCCCGGGTGAAGTAGACGCCTGTGCGGCGGGGACGGTGGTGCAGGTGTTCATCGAGCGGGCAAGCGGCCGGCCTGTGCCGTTGCCAGAGGCGCTGCAGGTAGTGCTCGTTGGCCTTCAGCTCGGGCAACAGGCATAAAAAAGCCCCGCCGGTGCGGGCGGGGCTTTTGTTGCCAGGGCTGGGCCCTCAGGCATTAGTCGCGCCAGTGGCGCTTGTGCTTGCGGTGGCCGTAATGGTGGCCACGGTCGTAGTGACGGCGGTCGTCATAGCTGCGACGGTAGCGACGATCGTCATGGCGCTCGTCGTCGTCGGCCTTGTTACCCATGTAGTTACCCAGCGCGCCACCGGCACCACCGCCGGCTGCTGCACCAATGTAGCTACCGGTGGTACCGCCCACGGAGCGACCGACCACGTTACCGCCTGCAGCGCCCAGTGCGCCACCAATGGCGGCTTCGCCACGCTGACGTTTGTCGGCACCCAGTGCGCCGCCGGCGGCGCCGCCCAGGCCGGCACCAATCGCGCCGCCTGTGCTACCACCGATGGAGTTGCCCACGACGGAGCCGAGTACCCCACCCAATGCGCCGCCAATGCCGGCCTCGGTATTGCCACCGGCCATGGCAACGCCGCTGAGCAAGCTGAAAGACAACAACAGAATCGAGGAGTACTTCTTCATCAAGAGAGCCTCATAGGGATGACGAGGCGAATTTGAGGCTATGGAGCGCGGCTGGCAATTGAAATCCGACGAGTAGCACGAGTTGTACACAATTCTCTAAGTTGCTGTATTTGCTGTGAAACTTTATCGTTTTTTGGCTGTCAGAGGTATTTATGACAAAGCCCTGAACCGTTGCGGAACAGGGCTTTTTTCGTTTTTGGCGGTTACGCTCCGCGCAGTCATACGCTGGCTTTGTAGGAGCGGCCTTGCGTCGCGAAAGGGCCGCAAAGCGGCCCCAGCAATATTTGCGGCGACGCCGAAATTGGGGGCTGCTGCGCAGCCCTTTCGCGACGCAAGGCCGCTCCTACAAAGATTGTGCAGCGAATGTCAGATAATCCGATTGTTATCCCGCGCCCGCTCAAGCTTGATGGCAATGAACTTGGACGTCGGCGTATGGCTGCCATCGCCAATGCTCTCAAGCGGCACCAGCGGGTTCACTTCGGGATAGTAAGCCGCCGCTTGCCCCGCCGGGATATCGAAGGCCAGCAATGTGAAACCGTGCACACGGCGCACATGCTCGTCCCCCCATAACGAAACGATGTCGACCTTCTGCCCCGGCTGGAAGCCCAGGCGGACGATGTCGGCCTCGTTGGCGAACAGCACTTCACGCTGGCCACGCACGCCGCGGTAGCGGTCATCCAGGCCATAGATGGTGGTGTTGTACTGATCGTGCGAGCGCATCGACTGCATGATCAGGTCGGGCAACTGGCCGCTGGCTCGCACCCTTTCATCAAGCAAGGTGTCCGGCAACAGGTTGGCCTTGAAGTTGGCGCGGCCGGTAGCGGTCTTCCATTCGCGGCTGGCGGCGCTGTTGCCCAGGTAAAAGCCCCCCGGTTCACGCAGGCGTTCGTTGAAGCCGCTGAAGCCGGGGATGGTGTCGCCGATCAGGTCGCGGATGCGGTCGTAATCGGCCACCAGCCAGTGCCAGTCGACCGGTTGTTCGCCCAGGGTGGCGGCGGCGATACCGGCAACCACCGCAGGCTCCGAGCGCATCTGCGTCGACAGCGGTTTCAACTGGCCGTTGGAGGCATGGACCATGCTGAACGAGTCTTCCACAGTCACCGCTTGTGGGCCATCGGCCTGCAGGTCGATGTCGGTACGGCCCAGGCACGGCAGGATCAGCGCCTGCTTGCCGTGGACCAGGTGGCTGCGGTTGAGCTTGGTGCTGATGTGCACGGTCAGTTCGCAGTTGCGCAGCGCCTGCGCGGTGCGCTCGGTGTCTGGCGTGGCTTGGGCAAAGTTGCCGCCCAGACCGATGAACACCTTGGCGCGGCCATCGAGCATGGCGTGTATGGCTTCGACGGTGTTGTGGCCGTTGTGCCGCGGCACGGGGAAGTTGAAGCGCTTTTCGATGGCGTCGAGCAAGGCCACCGGCGGGCGCTCGTTGATGCCCATGGTGCGGTCGCCCTGGACGTTGCTGTGGCCACGCACCGGGCACAGGCCGGCGCCTGGCGCACCGATGTTGCCGCGCAGCATCTGCAGGTTGACGATTTCCTGGATGGTCGGCACCGAGTGGCGGTGCTGGGTGATGCCCATCGCCCAGCACATGATCACCCGCTTGCCACGGCAGTACATGCGCGCGGCCAGCTCGATGTCGGCCAGGGTCAGGCCGGATTGCGCCTGAATGTGTTCCCACGAAGTGGCGTCGACCACGGCCAGGTAGTCATCGACGCCGTGGCCATGCTCGGCAATGAAGGCGTGGTCGAAGACCGCAGGCTCGCCCTTGGCCTGGCCTTCACGTTCCCACTGCAGGACGAACTTGGCCATGCCACGCAGCAGCGCCATGTCGCCACCCAGGGCCGGGCGGAAGAACGCAGTGTTGGTCGGCCGGTCACTGTTGGTCAACATCTCCAGCGGGTTCTGCGGGTGCTGGAAGCGCTCCAGGCCGCGCTCTTTCAGCGGGTTGACGCACACCACCTGGGCACCGCGTTTAACCGCATCGCGCAGCGGGTCGAGCATGCGCGGGTGGTTGGTGCCGGGGTTTTGGCCCCAGACAAAGATCGCATCGGCATGCTCGAAATCGTCGTAGGTCACCGTGCCCTTGCCGACGCCGACGCTTTGCCCCAGGGCCACGCCGCTGGCTTCGTGGCACATGTTCGAGCAATCCGGGAAGTTGTTGGTGCCGTAGGCGCGCACGAACAGTTGGTAGAGGTACGCGGCTTCGTTGCTGGCACGGCCCGAGGTGTAGAACTCGGCCTGGTCAGGGGTTGCCAGGTTGTTCAGTTCGCGGGCGATCAGGGCGAAGGCCGCCTCCCAACTGATGGGCTGGTAATGGTCGCGTTGCGCGTCGTAGACCATTGGTTCGGTCAGGCGGCCCTGGTACTCCAGCCAGTAATCGCTTTGCTCGCGCAGCGCGCTGACGCTGTAGCGGGCGAAGAAGGCGGCATCGACGCGGCGCTTGGTGGCTTCCCAGTTGACCGCCTTGGCGCCGTTCTCGCAGAACTTGACCATGCCGCTTTCCGGCGAATCGCCCCAGGCGCAGCCAGGGCAGTCAAAGCCGCCATTCTGGTTGGTCTTGAGCAGGGCGCGAATGTTCTTCAGTGCATTGTCGCTGCCGACCCAGGCCTTGGCCACGCTGCGCAACGCCCCCCAGCCACCGGCGGGGCCGTGGTAGGGCTTGTAGCGAGGGGAGGAGGCTGGGGCGTTGTCCGGGAGGTGCTGGTACGAGGTCACGGCTGTTACGACTCCGCCGCTGGGCTGTAGACCCGCGGTGCGCTGTGCTTGGGCAAGTGGATGAGGTTGAGGTTGTGCTTGCGTGCCCATTGCAGGGCAAGGCCGGTGGGCGCCGACAGGCTGACCAGGGTCTGGATGCCGGCACGCAGGACCTTCTGGATCAGCTCCAGGCTGCAGCGGCTGGTGACGATGGCCAGGCCGCCTTCACTGTCGATGCCTTGGCGCAGCAGGGCGCCGATCAGTTTGTCGAGGGCGTTGTGCCGGCCAATGTCCTCGCGGCCGAGCAACAGCTCGCCATTACGGTCCATGAACAGTGCCGCATGCACCGCGCCGCAATGCTGGCCTAGCGGCTGGAAGGCGTCGATGCGCTGGCGCAGGCCAGCCAGCCAGTGCGCGGGCGGCAGTGGCGCGCCGGGCAGTTCGGCAAGCTCTGGCAGTGCCTGCTCCAGGGCTTCGACCCCGCACAGGCCGCAGCCGCTGGTGCCGGCCAGTTGGCGGCGCTGGTTTTTCAGGTTCCAGAAGGCGCGGCTGGAGATTTCCAGGTCGGCGTACATCGCCGAACCGCTGCCAGAAAGCTTGAGGTCATAGATTTCCTGGGTGCCTTCGACAATCCCGCTGCCGACGCTGAAACCGACTGCAAAGTCTTCCAGGTCGGTCGGGCTCACCAGCATCACGGCCTGATTGAGGCCGTTGAAGGCGATGGCCAGGGCCACTTCTTCGGCCAGTGGCGTGCTGGCGCGCTCGGCGTCGCTGAGCTGGACGTATTCGTAGGTGTTGCTGGCGGCGGGCAAGGCCAAAGGCGATGAGGCCGCGCAGACCGGAGGTTTGCTGTTCATCGGGGCTGACTACCGGCGGCTTTTTGATAGCACAAGCCTAGGCCTGTGGGCCGGTCACGTCTAATCGCTAGGGTCTATGCCGTGATAGACCGCGTCGATTGGTCGCAGTGGGGCAGGCCGAGCAATCCTGGCCTAGACTCCTGGCTCCGAGGTTTTATCAACAAGGAGAACGCAATGAGCCTGTTCAGTTTTGTGAAGGAAGCCGGCGAGAAGTTGATCGACCTGCTGACCCCCGGCAATGCCAATGCCGAGGAGCAGCTCAAGGAGCATGTGCAAAAGGTTGGCCTGGGTAATCCGAACATCACCGCCACTGTAGAGGGCGACAAGATCATCCTCAAGGGTGAGGTGGCCAGCCAGGAGGAGAAGGAGAAGATCATTCTGGCGGCGGGCAACATCAGTGGTGTGGCCAGCGTTGACGATCAGATCAAGGTAACAGGGCCAGTCGTTCAGGCTGCGCGGTTCGTTACCGTTAAAAAGGGTGACACCCTTTCAGCCATTGCTCTAGTCGTGTATGGCAATGGCAACCAGTACAACAAGATATTCGAGGCGAACAAGCCGATGCTCACGCACCCGGACAAGATCTACCCGGGGCAGGTGTTGCGTATTCCGGACTGATAGATCTCTGTAGGCTGTGCCGGCCCTTTCGCGGGGCAAGCCCACAGGTATCCCGCAACACTGCAATTTTGCGGGATACCTGTGGGCTTGACCCGCGAAAGGGCCCTCACAGGCCTGCCAGCAAATCCCGGTAATCCTCGACCGCTGCAAACTCCTGGGTGTCGCGAGGTGCCGCCTGGCTATCGGGCTGGCGCACTGCCAGCAAATGCCCCACGCCAAACCGCTGGGCACTGCGCAAAATCGCCAATGTGTCATCGATGAACAGGCTGCGCGCAGGCTCAAAGCCGATATCCGCCTGCAAGGCATCCCAAAACTGTGGGCTCTCTTTCGGGTAGCCATAATCATGCGAACTGATCAGCCGCTCGAAATACGGCGCCAGTTCCACCCGCTCCAGCTTCAGTGACAGCGAGTCACGGTGGGCATTGGTGATCATCACCACGCGTTTGCCTGCCTGACGGATGGCGGCCAGGAAGGTGTCGGCGTCGGGGCGCAGGGCGATCAGGTCGGCAATCTCGCGTTTCAGTTCGCGGATCGGCAGCTTCAGTTCACGGCTCCAGAAGTCCAGGCAGTACCAGTTGAGCGTGCCAGCATTGCGCTCGAACAAAGGCTGCAGCTCCATTTCCGCCATGGCCCGGCTCACGCCATGCAGCTCGGCATAGCGCTGGGGCAGGTGCTCCAGCCAGAAGCGGTTGTCGTAGTGCAGGTCGAGCAGCGTGCCGTCCATGTCCAGCAGGACAGTATCGATGGCAGACCAGGGAAGAACAGGCATGGGAAACTCTCGTTCAGTCGGCTAGCCACGGTATAGTAACCCGTTCACGCCAAGGAGCTGCCCCATGCGCCAGAAACCCACCGTCCTTAACCGCGAAATCGTCGCCAGCAGCCGCCTGTTCCGCGTCGAGGCCGTGCAATTGCGCTTCAGTAACGGTGCCGAGCGCACGTATGAGCGCTTGGTCGGCCGGGGCAATGGTTACGGGGCGGTGATGATCGTGGCCATGCTCGATGCCGAGCATGCCGTGCTGGTCGAGGAGTACTGCGGCGGCACGGACGAATACGAGCTGTCGCTGCCCAAGGGCTTGATCGAGCCAGGCGAAGACGTGCTGGCAGCGGCGGACCGCGAACTCAAGGAAGAAGCCGGCTTTGGTGCGCGGCAGCTGGAACACCTGACCGAGTTGTCGCTGTCGCCGGGCTACATGAGCCAGAAGATCCAGGTGGTGCTGGCCACCGACCTGTATGAAGAACGCCTCGAGGGCGACGAACCAGAGCCCATGGGCGTAGACAAGGTCAACCTGCGCGAGCTGTCGGCCCTGGCCATGCACCCGCAATTTACCGAGGGCCGTGCCTTGGCGGCGCTGTACCTGGCGCGCGATCTGCTGATGCAGCGGGGGCTGCTGGAGCTATGAACGACCTGCAACTGATGCACGAAGTGGTCAAGCTGGCCCATCTAGCGGGCGAGGCGATTCTGCCGTTCTGGCGGGCCGACGTGGCGGTGACCAACAAGGCCGACGATTCCCCGGTGACCGCCGCCGACCTGGCCGCCCACCGGATCATCTCTGATGGGCTGTTGGCGCTGGCGCCACAGATCCCGGTGCTGTCCGAGGAGGACTGCAACATTTCGCTGGTCGAGCGCCAGGGCTGGAGCCGCTGGTGGCTGGTCGACCCGCTGGACGGCACCAAGGAATTCATTGCGGGCAGTGAAGAGTTCACGGTCAACATCGCCCTGATCGAAAACGGCGTGGTGGTGTTTGGCGTGGTCTCGATGCCGACCAACGGGCGCTGCTACTTGGGTGGTCGCCAGTTGGGTGCGTGGCGTGCCGAGGCAGGGGAAGCTGCCCAGCCAATCCAGGTGCGTAACGCACCGCCTGCCGAGGGCCGTTTCACGGTGGTGGCCAGCCGTCGCCATTCCAGCCCCGAGCAAGAGGCGCTGTTGGCAGGGTTAGGGGCGGCGGTGGGTGAGCTGGACCTGGCCAATATCGGCAGCTCGCTGAAGTTCTGCCTGCTGGCCGAAGGCAGCGCCGATTGCTACCCGCGCCTGGCGCCGACGTCGCAGTGGGATACCGCCGCTGCACAGGGCGTATTGGAGGGGGCCGGTGGCGAAGTGATCGGGCTGGATGGCCAGCCCTTCACCTACCCGGCGCGTGAATCCCTGCTCAATCCATTCTTCCTGGCCTTGCCCCGCACAGCCGCCTGGCGCCAAGCCTTGATCGATCTGGCGTGTAAAGAACAAAACGCTTAAACCCGCTCCCACAGAGCCCCTGCTAGGTCAGCAGGCGCTGTTTCGGTCTATGCGTGTGTGTCAGCGGTGCAGCACGTACTGGCCGCTGAATTTCACGGCAGGCTCGTCACTGCCGGCATTGCTGACGGTGGTTTCCAGCGTCAAACGCGCCCGGCCGCGGCGCTGGTACATCGCCACGAAGCGTTCCCAAGCCTTCTCGTCCGGCGCCGCACAACGGGCCACCGCCGCGCCGGTGACCGGCAGCGGATAGCTGATCTGCCCTTCCTGAATGACGATATGCCCGTCATCAATGCCCAGCTCGCGCAAGCGCAGGTGCAGCCACCCCCAACCCACCAGCACCGCGGCGCAGTACAGGCTGCCGCCGAACATGGTGCTCTTGTGGTTGACGTTGGCTGCCAGCGGCAGTTGCAGGCGCAGGGTGTGCTGCTGCCAATCGATGACCTCCAGGCCCATTTCGCGGGTCAGAGGGATGTCGCTGTGCAGTACGGATTGCAGGTACTGGCTGTCGCTGCTCATGGACGGTTGTCCTCCTGGTCGTCGTGCCCGCCACTGCCACCGTCAAAATTGAGGCTGTGTTTGCGTAATTTGTCATGCAGGGTCTTGCGGGGGATGCCCAGCGCTTCGGCCAGGCTGCGCATCGAGCTGTGCGGCTGGGAAAGCTCGGCGGCGATCAGCGAGCGCTCGAACTGTTCGACCTGTTCGCTGAGGTTGCCGGTCAATACCGCCGCCGTGGGCGTTGCCGCAGCGGGCGCCTGGCCGTCGAGGGCAAGCTCCAGGCCAAGGGCGAAGCGCTCGGCGACGTTCTGTAGCTCACGCACGTTGCCCGGCCAGTCGTGGCGCAGCAATAAGGCGCGCTGGGCCGGCTGCAGGGTGTGCGGCGGCAAGCCGTGGCGCTGGCTGGCGGCGTCGGCAAAGTGCTGGAACAACACCAAAATGTCATCGCCACGCTCGCGCAGCGGGGGGATGCGCAGCGGCGCCACGTTCAGGCGGTAATACAGGTCGGCCCGGAAGCGCCCTTGGTCAGCGGACTGACGCAGGTCTTCCTTGGTGGCGGCGATGATGCGGATATCCAACGGGATCAACTGGTTGCCGCCCAGGCGTTCGACCACCCGCTCCTGCAGCATGCGCAGCAGCTTCACCTGAACATCCAGGCTCATGCTCTCGATTTCATCGAGGAACAGCGTGCCGCCATTGGCGAATTCGAACTTGCCGATACGCCGCTTCTGCGCGCCGGTGAAGGCGCCGGGTTCGTGGCCAAACAGCTCGCTCTCGACCACCGATTCGGCCAATGCCCCGGCGTTGATGGCCACGAAGGGCCCGTCGCGGCGGCTAGAAAGGTCGTGCAGGGCGCGGGCCACCACCTCTTTGCCGGCGCCAGTCTCACCCAGAATCAGCACATCGGCACGGGTGCCGGCCAAGGCGCCGATCTGCTCACGCAGGCGTAGCATCGTCGGCGACTGGCCCACCAGGCGGGTGGCCAGTTGCTGGCGGTCGCTCAAGGCCAGGCGCAGGCTGCGGTTGTCCAGCACCAGGCGGCGCAGGGCCAGGGCGCGGCGCACGCTGTCGAGCAGGGCGTCGCTGGCGAACGGCTTTTCGAGAAAGTCATAGGCGCCGGCACGCATGGCCTGTACCGCCAGCGGCACATCGCCGTGGCCAGTAATCAGCAGCACGGGCAGTTCGCTGTCGCGGCCGTGCAGTTGCTCCAGCAGTTGCAGGCCATCGATGCCCGGCATGCGGATGTCGCTGACCACCACACCGGGCCAGTCGGCTTCGATGCGCTCGGCCAGGCCTTGGGCATCGGCCAGCGCCACCACCTTGAGCCCGGCAAGGTCCAGGGTCTGGCTCAGGGCTTGGCGCAGGTGCGGGTCGTCGTCGACCAGAATGACCTGGGCTTGGCTGTCGATCAGTGTCTCGGGGCTCATGCCGAGGGGTCCTCCGAATTGGGCAGGGTAGCGCCGGGTGCCGCCACGCGCAGTTGCAGGGTAAGCAGGGCACCGCCTTCTGGGTGGTTGGCCAGCAGCAGTTCGCCGCCCAGGGCGCGCATCAGGCTTTCGCAGATGGCCAGCCCCAGGCCAAGGCCCTGGGTGCGGGTCTTGGTGGTGAAGAACGGCTCTTTGGCATGCTCCAGTGCCTGGCGGCTGAAGCCCGGGCCGTTGTCGCGGATGTACAGGTAGACGTAGCCATCGCGCTGTTCGGCACTCAGCCAGAGGCGGCGCGGGTTGGCCTTTTCGGTCAGGGCATCGAGGGCGTTGGCCAGCAGGTTGCCCAGCACTTGGCGCAGGCGGGTTTCGCCGGCTTGCACCCACAACGTGGCCTCTGGCAAGTCGCGGATCAGCTCGACGGCCATCGCCCGGCGGCGCTTGGCCAGCAGCGCCAGGGCGTCGTCCAATGCTGGCTGCAGGGCAACGCTTTCCGGGGCGTGGCGGTCGCGGCGGGCGAAGGCGCGCAGGTGGGCGATGATCGAGGCCATGCGCCCGGTCAGCTCACCGATCAGCTTGAGGTTGCCGCGAGCGTCTTCGGTGCGCTGGTGATCGAGCAGGATCTCGGCATTTTCGGCGTAGCTGCGGATGGCCGCCAGCGGCTGGTTGAGCTCGTGGCTGATGCTCGCCGACATGGTGCCCAGCACCGACAGCTTGCCGGCCTGAACCAGTTCGTCCTGGGCCCGCACGGCCTCCTGCTGGGCGTTTTCACGTTCGAGCACAGCGCTCTTGAGGCGGGTGTTGAGGCCTTCAAGGTCGGCGGTACGTTCGGCGACGCGCTTTTCCAGCTCTTGACGGCCACGGGCCTCGAAGTCGATGCGGTCGATGTAATGCCGGCGCCGCTGCATCACCAGGCCGGCCAGCAGCACCAGCACCAGCAACGTGCCGGCACCGATGGCCATCACCGTCTGCACCGAGCGGTCGACCAGGATGCGCGGGGCGAGGATGCTGACCTGCCAGCCGGTTTCCTTGATGTCGCGGGTCTGGGTGATCCACGCGTCCTGGTTCAGCACCAAGGGTTGCGGGGCCTGGGTCGGGTACGGCTGGATGGCGATGATCGCCTGGCGCTCGGCCTCGGTCAGCGCGCGGGTGGCGCGGAAACGCCAGTCCGGCCGAGAGGTGAGGATGACCACGCCGTTATGGTCGGTCAGCAACAGTTGCTCGGGGGTACGGCCCCAGAGGGTTTCGGTGTGGTCGAGGTCGACCTTGACCACCAGCACGCCCACGATCCGCTCGCGGTCGCGCACGGCGGCGGCGAAGAAGTAGCCACGCTTGGCCGAGGTGGTGCCCTGGCCAAAGAAGCGCCCCAGGTGGCCGGCCATGGCTTCGTTGAAGTAGGGGCGGAAGGCGAAGTTGCGACCGACGAAACTGTCGTGCTTGTCCCAGTTGGAGGCGGCCAGGGTATTGCCGCTGACGTCCATCAGGTACATGACCTCGGCACCGGTCTGCTGGACGATGTCCTTGAGCAGGCGGTTGGCGTTGGTCACCGCTTCCAGGCGGAACGGGTCGGCCAGCACGCCGCGCAGCGCCGGCAGGTCGCCGAGGATTTGCGGCAGGGTTTCGTAGCGGTGCAGGGTGCCCAGCAGGTTGGCGACGTACAGGTCGAGGGTCTGGCGATTCTGCGAGGCCAGCTCTTCCTGGTAATAGCGCTCGGCCAGATGATGCAGCGGCCACAGCAGTGGGATCAGGCACACGGCCAGCAGGGCCAGGCTGCGCCAGCGGGGACGGCGTGGGGGCGTGGGTTTCGCGATCATCAGGTCAATGCGCCAGAAAAGTCTGACGCAATTATGCGCTACTTGAGGCAGTCGATCAGCGCCTGCTGCCAGTGCGGCAGGCTGATGTGCCATTGCTGGGCCAAGCGTGAGCAGTCCAAGCGTGAATTGAGTGGCCTGCGGGCGGGTGTGGGGTATTCGCTGGACGGTATCGGCTGCAGTTCGGCACAGGGTAACCCTTGCGCCTGCAACTGCTCGGCGATCGCCTGGGCGAAACCGAACCAGGAGGTCTCACCTTGCGCAGTGAGGTGGTAGGTGCCCCAGTCGCCAGCCTGCCCGGCGTGCCAGCGCTCGATCAGCGTGCGGGTGCTGGCGGCAAGGGTAGCGGCAGAGGTCGGCGCGCCAATCTGGTCGTTTACCACGCGCAGTTGGGGTTTTTCCTGCAGCAGGCGCTGCATTGTCAGCAGGAAGTTGCGCCCATACAACGAATAGACCCAGCTGGTGCGCAGGATCAGGTGCTGGCCGGCCACCGCAGTAATCGCCTGCTCGCCGGCCAGTTTGCTGTGGCCATAAACCCCCAGGGGGTTGGGCGTGTCTTGTTCGGTATAGGGCGTGGCCTTGCTGCCGTCGAAGACGTAGTCGGTGGAGTAGTGGATGAGCGGCGCACCCAGCTGTGCTGCTTCTTCGGCGAGCACGCGGGGGCCATGGGCATTGATTGCAAAGGCCAGCTCGGGCTCTTGTTCGGCCTGGTCCACCGCCGTGTAGGCAGCAGCGTTTATGATCAGGTCGGGGGCGAGCCGGCGCAGCGGCTCGCGCAGGGCCTCGGGCTGTGCAAGGTCGAGGTGCTCGCGGCCAAGCACGTGTAGCTCGCCAAGCCCGGCCAACTGCGCCTGCAGCGCTTGGGCAACCTGGCCATTACGGCCGCAGACGACGATTTTCATGGCAGCAGTTGCGCCTCGCTCAGCGGTACGCCGACCTTGTCTTTGTCCGACAGCACCGGCGGCCCCGCGAGTTGCCAGTCGATGGCCAGCTCAGCGTCGTCCCAGCGGATGCAACGGTCTGCGCCAGGGTTGTAGTAGTCCGTGGTCTTGTAGAGAAATTCGGCCGATTCGCTGACCACCGAGAAGCCGTGGGCGAACCCCGGTGGAATCCACAATTGCCGATGATTATCGGCCGACAGGTGCACCGCGACCCATTTGCCGAACGTGGGCGAGCTCCTGCGCACGTCCACGGCAATGTCGCGTATCTCGCCCTGTACCACCCGCACCAGTTTGCCCTGGGTGTTTTCCACCTGATAGTGCAGGCCGCGCAACACGCCTTTGACGGAGCGCGAGTGGTTGTCCTGGACAAAGCTCACGGTGACGCCGGTGTGCTTCGCGAATTCGCGGGCATTGAAGGCTTCGAAGAAGAAGCCACGGCTGTCACCGTATACCGTTGGCTCGATGATCAGTACGTCAGGGATCTCGGTGGGGATGATGTTCATGCAGACTCGTTTGCCAATTTGCCCAGGTACTGACCGTAACCGGTCTTCTTGAGTTTTTCAGCCTTTGCCAGCAGCTGGTCACGGGTGATCCAGCCCTTGTTGAAGGCGATTTCTTCCAGGCAGGCCACTTTCAGCCCCTGGCGGTTCTCGATGGTTTGCACATATTGCGAGGCATCCAGCAGGCTCTCGTGGGTGCCGGTGTCGAGCCAGGCGAAGCCACGGCCAAAGCGCTCCACGCGCAAGTCGCCGCGCTTGAGGTAGGCATTGGTGACATCGGTGATCTCAAGCTCGCCGCGCTCCGAGGGGCGAATGCCTTTGGCGATTTCGACCACGTCGTTGTCGTAGAAGTACAGGCCCGTCACGGCATAGCTGGACTTGGGCTTGAGTGGCTTCTCTTCGATGGACAGCGCGTTGCCCTGCTCGTCGAACTCGACCACACCGAAGCGCTCCGGGTCCTTGACCCAATAGCCGAACACGGTGGCGCCGCTGGGGTGGCTGACCGCGCGCTGCAACTGTTCGGTGAAGCTCTGGCCGTGGAAGATGTTGTCACCGAGGATGAGGCAGACCGAGTCGTCACCGATAAACTCCTCACCGATCAGGAACGCCTGGGCCAGGCCGTCGGGTGATGGCTGCTCGGCATAGCTGATGCGAATGCCGAACTGGCTACCATCGCCGAACAGCTGGCGATACTGAGGCAGGTCCTGAGGCGTGGAGATCAGCAGGATGTCGCGGATATCGGCGAGCATCAGCACCGAGATCGGGTAGTAGATCATCGGCTTGTCATAAATCGGCAGCAGTTGCTTGGATACCCCGAGGGTGATGGGGTGCAGGCGGGTGCCGGATCCTCCGGCCAGGACGATGCCCTTGGTCATGCAATGAGCTCCTTGATGTCGGTATTGCCCAGGCGTTCCCCCTGGTAGCTGCCATCCTGGACATGGCGGCACCACTGCAGGTTATCCAGGTACCACTGCACGGTCTTGCGCAGCCCGGTGGCGAAGGTTTCCTGCGGTACCCAGCCCAGCTCCCGTTCGATCTTGCTGGCATCGATGGCATAGCGCAGGTCATGGCCGGGGCGGTCCTGAACGTAGGTGATCAGGTCTGCATAACGGGCCACGCCTTCAGGGTGCTGTGGCGCCAGCTCGTCGAGCAGGGCACAGATGGCGTGCACCACGTCGAGGTTCTTCTGCTCGTTGTGGCCGCCGATATTGTACGTTTCGCCGACCTCGCCGCGGCTCACCACCTCAAGCAACGCCCGGGCGTGGTCTTCTACGAACAGCCAGTCGCGCACCTGCTGGCCATTGCCGTACACCGGCAGTGGCTTGCCGGCCAGGGCATTGAGGATCATCAGCGGGATCAGCTTTTCAGGGAAATGGTACGGGCCGTAATTGTTCGAGCAGTTGGTGATCAGTACCGGCAGGCCATACGTGCGGTGCCAGGCGCGTACCAGGTGGTCCGAGGCGGCCTTGCTCGCCGAATAGGGGGAGCTGGGCGCATACGGCGTGGTCTCGTGGAACAGGTCGTTGGCGCCATGCAGGTCGCCATACACTTCGTCGGTGGAGATATGGTGAAAGCGGAACGCACGGCGCTGCTCGGCAGGCAGGCGGCTCCACCAGGCACGGGTGGCTTCGAGCAGGGCATAGGTGCCGACGATATTGGTCTGGATGAACGCTGCCGGGCCGTCGATCGAACGGTCCACATGGGACTCGGCAGCCAGGTGCATGATTGCGTCGGGCTGGAAGCGCTCGAGCACGGCACCGACTGTCGCCGCATCGGCGATATCGGCCTGGACGAATTCGTAACGGGTATTGTTGGCGATGCTTTGCAGCGACTCGAGGTTGCCGGCGTAGGTCAGCTTGTCGAGGTTCAGCACTTCGTGTTCGGTGTTGCCGATCAGGTGACGGACCAGCGCCGAGCCAATGAAGCCGGCGCCGCCTGTGACGAATATGCGCATCTCAAGTCGCCTCTGGTAAACCAAGTTCTATGGCATGCAGCCTAGCTGGTCGGCTAGGGTGGTGGCAGACAAATATCATGGGTTTGAGCGTGATCATGATGGATATGCCGATTGATATCGATCTAATAAGGGATAAGGCTTTGCCGATCGGCTATTTTTGCTTTTAAAGCCGATATATATCGGTTATAAATTTGCCATCGCTGCTCCTACCCCCATCGACCAACGCCCCAGCGCACATCGGCTCAGGGCCTACGCAGAGGTTAACCATGAAAACCCTCAATTCTACCCCCCGTGCCGACGGCTTCCACATGCCCGCTGAATGGGCGCCGCAGACCCAGGTCTGGATGGTCTGGCCGGAGCGTTCGGACAACTGGCGCCTGGGTGGCAAACCGGCACAGGCCGCTCATGTGACATTGGCCAAGGCGATCGCCCGCTTCGAGCCAGTGACCGTGGGTGTTTCTGCTGGCCAGTACGAGAACGCACGCCGTCAGCTCGACCTGCCGAACATCCGCGTCGTGGAAATCAGCAATGACGACGCCTGGGTGCGCGACACCGGCCCGACCTTCGTCATCAACGACCAAGGCGAAGTGCGCGGCGTGGACTGGGGCTTCAATGCCTGGGGCGGCTTCGATGGCGGGCTCTACGCACCCTGGAACCGTGACGAGGAACTGGCCGCCAAGGTCTTGGAAATGGAGCGCTGCCAGCGCTACCAAACCGAGGGCTTCGTGCTGGAGGGTGGCTCGATCCACGTGGACGGCGAGGGCACGGTGATCACCACCGAAGAATGCCTGCTCAACCGTAACCGCAACCCGCACCTGGGCCGTGAGGAAATCGAAGCGGTCCTGCGTGAGCAGTTGGCCGTCGATACCGTGGTCTGGCTGCCGGACGGCCTGTACAACGACGAGACCGACGGCCACGTCGACAACTTCTGCTGTTACGTGCGCCCGGGCGAAGTGTTACTGGCCTGGACCGATGATTCCAACGACCCCAACTACGCCCGCTGCCACGCGGCAATGGACGTGTTGAAAAACACCCGCGACGCCAAAGGCCGTGAGTTCGTGGTGCACAAGATGCCGATCCCGGGCCCGCTGTACGCCACGGCTGAAGAGTGTGCTGGCGTCGACCAAGTGGCCGGTAGCCAGGAGCGCGACCCGTCGGTGCGCCTGGCCGGCTCGTATGTGAACTTCCTGATCGTCAATGGCGGCATCATCGCGCCGAGCTTCGATGACCCTGCCGATGCCCAGGCCAGAGCCATCCTGGCCGAGCTCTTCCCGGATCATGAAGTGGTCATGATCCCAGGCCGTGAATTGTTGTTGGGGGGCGGCAATATCCACTGCCTGACCCAGCAGCAGCCGGCGCCAGTCAAGCGCTGAGACCACCCTGAATAAAAAGGCCCGTCATACGACGGGCCTTTTTTTCGGGTGACCTTTCCAAGCGACGTCCGGCCGCCTGAGTGGCATACGTTTTGTATTGTTTTTCAATTAGATAGCTCGAATGGGTCGGGCTCTCTGATCTGTAACAATGCCTACGTAAATTAGCCGCTCACGGGCAAAGGAGTACGTGTGGAAATGAACGCAGCAAGTGAGTCGGCTTTGTGCCCATCGGCAGTTAACCACCCATCGCTCAAGCTGTTGGCGCAGTGGTTGAAGCACCATGGAAACATCCAGGTCAGGACGACCGACCCACGACGTCTGCTTGCCGGGCGATACCCGCAAGGGCTGATCAGTGAAGCAGAGATGCAGGCGCTGATGGCGGTGTGGCACTGATCTCATCGGTTTTACCGGTGCTGGCCCCTTCGCAGCACAAGGTTGCTCCCACAGGTGGCGCGCGATCCCTGTAGGAGCAGCCTTGTGCTGCGAAGAGGCCGGTACAGGCAACAAAGATCAGAAGCGGTAAGTGCTCGTCACCACAAGGCTCCGCGGGTCGCCCACCTGGATCTGCGCCGCACTAGTCGCCGAGCTGTAGTAGGTCTTGTCGGCAATGTTGTTCAACGCCGCCCGCACATCCCAGTCGTGGGTGCGGTAGCCGGCCAGCGCATCCCAGCGGCCGTAGCCTGGCAACACCGTGGTGTTCTGGTTATCGGCATAACGCTCACCCACCAACGTCAAGCCGGTCTCGGCGTACCAGCCCAATTCCGGTTTCCAGGTCACGAACAGGCTGGCATTACGCTTGGCCACGTCGTTGATGCGGTTGCCTTCCTGGTTATTGTTGTCTTTGACGATGGTTGCATCCTGCAGGCCGATACCCCCGCGCACGTACCAGTTGCCGACGATATTGCCGGTGGCGGTCAGCTCGATGCCTCGTGAGCGTTGCAAGCCGCTGAGCAGGGTGATTTCCGGGTTTTCCGGGTCACGCGTGCGGCGGTTGTACAGCTCCAGTTCATACACGGCGAGGGTGGTGGTGAGGCGCTGGTCGAACCAGTCGCTCTTGACCCCGATCTCCTTCTGGCGGGTCAGCTCTGGCCCGGTGTCGTTGGTGTTGCCCGGCGCGCCGGGGGTGATGCCGATCAGGCCACCGCCCACTGGCGAGAAGGTCTTGCTCCACGATGCATAGAAGGAGTGGTCTCGCCACGGCGTGTAGACCACACCCAGGCGCGGGCTGGTGGTGTTGCTGTCCTGCGGCTCGGTCAGGCCATCCTTGTTGGTGGTCTCTACCTCGAACTGGTCGAAACGCACGCCGGCGAGCACCTGCCATTGATCGTTCAGGCGGACCTGGTCTTGCAGGTAGAGGCCACGGCTTTGGACCACGGTGTGGTTGTCGCTCGACAGCAACATTGGGCCCGTGTGCTGCCGGCTGCGGTCGGGGTTGCCAACGTCCAGGCTGGGCACACTATTAGGCGCAGCGGTGTACAGGGTCGGGTCACGCCGTTGGCTGCCGAACTCCAAGCCCACCAACAGCTTGTGCTCCAGCCCCACGGTAGTGAAGTCGCCCTCGGCTTCGAGGTTGTTGAACAGGTTGCGGGTGTTCAGGTCCTGTTGCCAGCGCTGGCGGGTGACGGTGTTGGTGCTGGCGTTGTAGCCCGTCGCGTAGGTGTTGTCGAACTCGCTGTCGAGCTTGAACAGGCCGAGGGTGTGGCGCAGTTGCCAGGTTTCGTTCAGCTGGTAGTTGAGCCGCGAGCGCAACGACTGGGCGCGGTCATCGATGTAGTCGCGCTGGGTATCGCTGTAGGTGGTGCTGCGGCTGACGTCGGCGGGGCGGCCATTGACCCCGGGGATACCGCGGTCTGGTGTGCGGTTGTAGCGGCTGTATTCGTACTGCACCAGCCAGTTCAGGTCGGGCGAGAGCTGCCAGCTCATCGACGGGGCGAACAGCTGGCGGCTGCCATCGATGCCCTCGCGGAAGCTGTTGTTGTCCTGGTTGCCCAGGTTCAGGCGCAGGCTGATGGTATCGCTAGGGTCGGCGCTGAGGTCGGCGTACAGGCTGCGCAAATCTTCGCTGCCGCCTTGCGCCTCGATGCTCGAACGGCGGCCCTGCTCCGGCGCCTTGCTGACGCGGTTGACGATGCCACCCTGGCTGCCGCGGCCATACAACACCGCTGCGGGCCCTTTGAGCACCTCGACCCGCTCGATGTTGTTCAGGTCGCGAATGTACTGGCTGTCGTCGCGAATGCCGTCCAGGTAGAAGTCGTTGCTGGCCTCGAAGCCGCGGATGCGCACGCTGTCGAAGCGCGTGTCGGCGCCGCTGCTGACGTTGGGGATGCCCTCAAGTGCCTTGCCCAGGGTGTTGTTGCCGTAGTCCAGCACGTTGGCGGTCTTGACCGTGTCGATGGCCTGGGGCACGTAGCGCACGGGCGTCGAGGTGCGCGTCGCAGTACTGACTTCCTTGACCCGCGGGTTGTCCTCCTCGCGCTCGCCTTCGGCAGTCACTGACATTTCCGGCAGGGTGGTGGTGGCAGCGGTGGCCAGGCTGGCGCTGAACAGCAGCGACAGGCCAAGCGTCAGCGGAGAGAGGCGGCAGGGTACAAGCATGGAGGCATCCGGACCGTGGCAGGTGAGAAAGGGTGCGAATGGTAATGCTTGCTATTTACTGTTGCTTGGGTATTTGTAAAGGGTTGTCTTTACATATGTATCACTTTGTAACTGCCGCTGTTGTATGCTCCGCGCCCATGAAAGCTGCCGGGTTGGTCAAAGCGACATTTCTGACAGAAGAAAAAATGCCCTCTGATAGCGCCAACAGGCATGGAAATGCACCAGCGGCCTGGGGAATTTTGGTTATATCAACCTGCATTTCACGATTTTTTGACATTTGTAATCGCACACCGCTAGGATTCGGCCAACGCCTGCTGGCCATGACATGGCCATGCTGCTGTAAAAGGCCACCGTGCGATTGCCGGCAAGCCTTTCAGTCTGGATCCGCATAGCGTCGAACCTACGAAGGGGCGTTGGTTCCTGGCGTCATATTGCGAAGCGTTTTTGATTAAGAAATAAGGAAAACAACATGTTGAAAACCAGGATCAGCCTGGTCGCACTGGCAATGATCGCCGCGACCCAGGCCCAGGCCAATGAGCAGGCCGACAGCAAGGGCTTCATCGAAGACAGCCACGCCAACGTTCTGCTGCGCAACGCCTACATCAACCGTGACAAGAAGCACGGTACCGATGACCAGATCGAATGGGGCCAAGGCGTCATCGCCAACTTCTCCTCCGGTTTCACCCAGGGCACCGTCGGTGTCGGCGTCGACGCATTCGGCCTGTACGCCTTGCGTCTGGACGGCGGCAAAGGCCACAACGGTGGCGGCGGCGTCGACTTCTTCAAACCGCACGACACCAAGAACGCCGACGGCAACGCCAGCTCGCCACATAACCTGGCCCGTGGCGGCGCAGCCGTGAAATTCCGCATCTCCAACACCGTGCTCAAGTACGGTGACCAGATGCCAGCACTGCCTGTGCTGCAGTACGACGATGCACGTCTGCTGCCAGAAAGCTTCACCGGTACCCTGATCACTTCCAAAGAAATCCAGGGCCTGGAACTGAACGCCGGCCGCTTCACCCAAGAAGCGCGCAAAAGTGCCGAGCGTCGTGACGGTGGTGGCCTGAAGTCGATCAACGTCTTCGGTGGTAGCTACAAGTTCACCGACAACTTCACCGCTTCGCTGTACACCGCAGACAACGAAGACGTGATGCAGAAGCACTACCTGGGCATGAACTATGTCTTCCCGATCGCCAGCGACCAGTCCCTGACCCTGGACTTCAACGGCTACAAGTCGGACATCAACAACAAGTTCGTCAAAGCGGCCGAGCTCAATGGTGACTCCAACACCATCTGGAGCCTGGCGGCGACCTACGCCTACGGTGCGCACTCGTTCACCATCGCTCACCAGCGCAGCACCGGCAGCACCGGTTACAACTACGGCTTCTACCAGAACGCTGGCGGCGTGGGTGACGGTGGTTCGACCATCTACCTGGCCAACTCGTACTGGTCTGACTTCAACGCCGAAGACGAGCGCTCCTGGCAGCTGGGCTACGGCCTGGACTTCGGCGCCTACGGCGTACCGGGCCTGACCTACAAGCTGGCCTACGTAGTGGGTGACAACATCAACACCCGCAACGTCGCCAACCCGCAAGGTTTCGGTGAAGGTAAAGAGCGCGAGATCTTCAACCAGATCCGTTACGTGGTTCAAGACGGCCCGGCCAAAGACCTGTCGGTCAAGCTGCGCAGCTCGTTCGTACGCACCAACAATGCCGTACAGCAGAACGGCTACAACGACGACGGTAACGAAGTCCGCGTATTCGTCGAGTACCCGATCAGCATCTTCTGATCGGATGGCCTCGGGGCTGCTTTGCAGCCCATCGCGGGCAAGCCCGCTCCTACAGAGATTTGCGTTGTACGTGTGGGAGCGGCCTTGCGCCGCGAAAGGGGTGCGAAGCACCCCAGCTTTCAGGCCGGCTCGGCCTGTCTGTGGCGCACTACTTCTTTTTCTACAACCTCCCCTGTCTCCGGCGCAAAACTGTCGCTGCGAGCCATCCGCCACATCCGCGCATAAAACTCGCTTTCAATCGAGCCACTGAGCAATTCGCCAGGCTTGAGGAACGTATGCAGGTCTGAAAACAAGCCGATCTCGCTGGCGCTGACACGCCGTGCCAAATGTTTGGGCTTGAGCTCCGACGGGTGCTCCAGGCCCGCCGCCGCAAGCATCTCAGCCAATGTGTGCAGGGTATTGCGGTGGAAGCTCGCCACCCGCTGAGCCTTGTCCGGCACCACCAACGCACGCTGGCGGAGCGGGTCCTGGGTGGCGACCCCGGTCGGGCATTTGTTGGTGTGGCAGCTCTGCGACTGAATGCAGCCAATGGCGAACATGAAGCCGCGCGCCGAATTCACCCAGTCGGCACCAATGGCCAGCACACTGGCGATGTCGAAGGCGCTGACGATCTTGCCCGCCGCGCCAATGCGGATGCTCGAGCGCAAATTCAGGCCGACCAAGGTGTTGTGCACGAACATCAAGCCTTCGCGCATGGGCACGCCCATGTTGTCACTGAACTCGCGTGGCGCCGCACCGGTGCCGCCTTCCTTGCCGTCGACGACGATAAAGTCGGGGGTGATTCCCGTCGCCAGCATGGCTTTGGCAATGCCCATGAATTCCCACGGGTGGCCCAGGCAGAACTTGAAACCCACCGGCTTACCCCCCGACAGTTCGCGCAGGCTGGCAACGAACCGCAGCAGTTCGACCGGCGTGCGAAACGCGCTATGGGCGGCCGGCGAAATACAGTCTTCGCCCTCACGCACGCCACGGGTGGCGGCGATTTCCGGGCTGACTTTGTGCCCCGGGAGGATGCCGCCGTGGCCGGGTTTGGCGCCTTGGCTGAGCTTGATCTCGATCATCTTCACTTGCGGCGAGCGGGCTTGCTCGGCGAAGCGTTGCGGGTCGAAACGGCCTTCTTCGGTGCGGCAGCCAAAGTAACCGCTGCCGATCTCCCAGATCAGGTCGCCGCCATGTTCGCGGTGGTACGGGCTGATGCTGCCCTCACCGGTGTCATGGGCAAAGCGCCCCAGCCGTGCACCCTGGTTGAGCGCCGCGATGGCGTTGGCGCTGAGGGCGCCGAAACTCATGGCCGAGATGTTGAAGATCGATGCCGAGTAAGGTTGCCGGCACTGCGGCCCGCCAATGGCGATGCGGAACGAGGCGGGGTCGGGCGTGGCCACCGGCAGCATCGAATGGCTGATGAATTCGAAGCCGGGTTTGTAGGCATCGTTGAGCGTGCCGAAGGCTTTTTCGGCGCTCTCGTTCTTCGCCCGTGCATACACCAGGGAACGCTGGGACCGTGAAAACGGCAGCTTGTCGTCGTCACCTTCGATCAGGTATTGGCGGATTTCTGGGCGGATGGTTTCGATCAAGTAGCGGATGTTGCCCAGGATCGGGTAGTTGCGCCGCACCGCGTGGTGGCTCTGGCGCAGGTCATTGAGGCCGACCAGGCTGAGCAGGGCGGTGATCAGGGTGAATGGCCATAGCCAGGCATGTTGGGGCAGTAATGGGAGGCTGGCACAGGTGAACGACAGGCAGATGAAAAGGCAGGCGTAGCGGCTGGGCAGTGAGTGTTTCATGGGTCCATCGCAGGCAGGATGACCCGCCTAGGATAGGCAATGGCGGGCTGCGGAAAACCTGGGCAATCGGTAAAACACTGTTACCTGATCCCGAGCGCTCAGCTCTTTGTAGGAGCGGTGACAGGTTATCGAGGTAACAGCACGCTGGCCCGCAGCCCACCGCCGTCGCGGTTGCACAACAGCAACTCGCCGCCATGACTGGCCGCGATCCGCTGGGCAATACTCAACCCCAAGCCATACCCGCCAGACGCCTGGTTACGCGACCCTTCACCCCGTACGAACGGGTCGGTAACCGTCGCCAGCAAGCCTGGCGCGATCCCCGGCCCTCGGTCATCGACATGGATATAAACCCCCGTGGTCGCGCGCTCCAGCGTGACCGAAACCTCCTTGCCATAGCGCAAGGCGTTGACCAGCAAATTCTGCAGGCAACGCTGCAGCAGCAGCGCATCAGCCCGCAAGCTGCCGCCCTGGCCATGAACCGGCAGTGGCTCGCGGGCTGTGGACAAGTCGGCACACTGCCGCGTCACCAGCCGGTCCAGGTCCACCTGTTGCAGGTTTTGCTGCTCCCCGGCCCGCAGGTAATCGAGCACTTGGCCAATCATGTCGTCCATCTGCGTGATGTTCTGCCGCAGGCGCTGGCGATGCTCGTCGTCCGGCAAGCGCTCCAGGCGCAGGCGCATGCGGGTCAGTGGGGTGCGCAGATCGTGGGACACGGCAGCCAGGAAGTAGGCCTTGTCGTTGACCATCGCAATCAACCGCTGCTGCATCGCGTTGAAGGCCTGGGCGGCCTGGCGCACTTCTTCCGGCCCGTCCAGCGCCAAAGGCGGCTGCTCCAGGTTGCTGCCCAGGCCGCGCGCGGCATCCGCCAGGCGCCGCAACGGGCGCAGGCACAAGCGCACCGCCACCAGGCACACCAGCAGCACAGCGACGATGCGCAGGGCATACACCCGCAGCAGGTAATCGCTGATCAACACCCAGGCGGACTCGCCGCTCCAGCCCTGCAGCTCCTGGCCATCGATGGTCAGCCAATGCCCATCGGCCAGCGGCACGGCAAACGCGATATGGGCCTGCGCCGTGCGCAAACCGAACAGGCTGCGCCAGACAATCGGCTGGCCCAGTTCATCGGTCAGGTGCACCTTCAGCAGGCGCACCTCCTGGGCGTGGCCCAGCTCGTACTTGAGGGCCTGTTGCAGCAGCAGCTCGATACGCTTGCGCCCTCTGCGTTCGTCGTGTTCCGCCGCGGGCAGGTTTTCGGCACAGCGCAACTGATAGTGGGCAGGTGCCTGCAACGGGCTGCCATGGCAATTGGCACTGGCGATCAACGGCGCGCTGCGGGCGGCGATCAGCCGAACAGGGGCCTCAAGCACCTGGGCGAAACGCACATCGAACCAGATGCTGCTCGACATCAACTGGATCACCACGGTGCCGCTGACCATGATCAACAGCAGTTGGCCAAACAGCGTGCGCGGCCACAGCCGGCGAAGCCAGCGCATGTCAGGCATCAGCCTCGCTGCGCGCAAGGCTCAGCAAGTAGCCTTCGTTGCGGATGGTAAGGATCTGCGCTGCGCCGCCCGGCGCGCGCCGCAATTGCTGGCGCAGGCGGCTGACGCACATGTCCACCGAGCGGTCGTCAGGCAGGTGGTCGCGGCCGAACGCACTGCGGGTCAGCTGATCGCGGGACACCACGCGGTTGTTGGCCTCCAGCAGCTCGCGCAATACGCGGTGGTCGGAGCGGGGCAGGGTCAGCGTTTCGCCGTCAGGGCGGGTGAGCAGGCGTTTGACGTGGTCGAGGCGAAACCCGGCAAACTGCTGCGCTTCCACCGCGGGCTTTGCAACCGGCGTATCGAGGCGCTGCGGGCGCCGCAACACCGCTTTTATCCGGGCAATCAGCTCGCGCGGTTCGAAGGGTTTGGCCAGGTAATCGTCCGCGCCCACTTCCAGGCCAATGATGCGGTCCAGCGTGCTGCCTTTGGCCGACAACATGATCACCGCCAACCCGGGCGTCGATTGCAACTGGCGGCACAGGCTCAAGCCATCCTCGCCGGGCAGCATCAAGTCCAGCACCACCAGCTCGACTTTATGCAGCGCCAGTTGCTGGCGCATCCCGTCGCCGTCAGCAGCCGCTAGCACGGTATAGCCGGCATCGGTCAGGTAATCGCAGAGAAGTTCGCGGATCTCGTCGTCATCGTCGACAACCAGCAGGGTCGTGCTCATTTCAAAAAACACCTGTTCGATGAGGGCCGGTGGCGCTCGTTACGTTCGATTACAAGCCCGTACAAGCCGGGCCTGGAGCCCCAAGGGCGGATCCCTAGAATCGTAACAAAAAATCATCTGCGAATACGAAACCTTCCCAAATGAAACCTCGGAGCATCATGAACGACTTCTCTCCCATCAGCCGAGGCGGAAGTCGCCTCAACCCGCTGGCCTTCTTCATTGCCGTGGCCATCAGCGGCGGTGCGATGGCGGCTGACAGCCAGCCCCTAGAGCTGGATGCCACGCAGATCGAAGACAGCGCGCTGGTGCCTGCCGATGAAAGGGGCCAGCTAGGGTACACGGTCGAGAGCAGCCGCAGTTCAACCGGCCTCAAGCTGACGCCGCGCCAAACTCCGCAGTCGGTGACCACCATTACCCGCCAGCAGATGGACGACCGCGCCATCCACACCATCGAGCAGGCGCTGGAAACCACGCCAGGCGTGACCGCGAGCAAGGCCGAAGTAGGCGGCCGCACCGACTACCGCGCCCGCGGTTATTCCATCACCAACTGGAAGGTCGATGGCCTGCAGTTCCAGGGCGGTTCCGATTTCAGCGGCGGGGGTAATGCGCTGAACATGGACCTGTACGAGCGCATCGATATCGTCCGTGGCGCCAACGGCCTGCTCGGCGGCACCGGCGACCCGTCGGCCACCGTCAACCTGATCCGCAAGGCCCCGACCAAAACCTTTGGCGGCAGCGCCTACGCCACCTATGGCAGCTGGGACAAACGCCGCCTGGGCGCCGACCTTAACCTGCCGCTGTCCGAAGACGGCCGCCTGCGTTCGCGCTTCGTGATGACCCAGCAGGACGCCAACTCGTTCCGCGACAACCAGTCCGAACGCTCCCGCGCCGCGCTGGCCAACTTCGAATTCGACCTCGACGACGCCACCACCCTGGGCGCCGGCTACCAGTACGAATACAACAAAGTCGTCGGCGGCGGCTGGGGCGCGAACATCCCGATCTGGTACGGCGACGGCAGCAAGACCGACCTGCCGCGCAGCACCAACGTAGTGCCGAGCTGGAGCTTTGGCGAGTACACCACCCGCACCGCCTTCGGCTCCCTCGAACACCGCTTCGACAACGACTGGTCGCTGAACCTCAAGGCCGCGCAAAGCACCGCCGAGGCCCTCAACCACCGCGGCCTGGCCAAGGTCAACTCGGCCGGGCGCGGCAGCTTTGGCGGCTACTGGGACCAGGACGGCAGCGGCGCTGTGCTCAACGGCCTGCACAGCTCCAGCGACACCACCCAGCAGTCTGCGCAAATCGACCTGTCCGGCCCGTTCCAGCTGTTTGGCCGCACCCACCAAGCGATGGTCGGCTACAACGACAGCCGCACCGTGGCCTGGTCGCCGGAATACACCTGCAACATGGTCAGCGACAGCCAAGTCAGCGCCGCAGCGCTGGGTTGCCAGTTCCGCGCCAACAACGGCTTCCCGCTGACCGACTGGCGCAATGGCGTGGATGACGATTACGACATGCTCGCCTCGCGCACTGGCCGCCACAGCAAGACCACCACCCGCCTGCAAGGCATGTACGCAGCGACCCGCCTGAGCATCACCGACCCACTGTCGGTAATCGTCGGCGTGCGTACCAGCAACTACTCGGCCATTACCCGCAGCAACGCCGGCGTGCGCACCAGCCAGGAAGAAAACGGCATCGTCACCCCCTACCTGGGGGCAATTTACGACCTCAACGACACCTACTCGCTGTACGCCAGCTACACCGACATCTTCACCCCACAAACCGCCGAGACCAGCAGCGGCAGCAAAGTCGAACCCATTCGCGGCCAAAGCTACGAAACCGGTATCAAAGGCGAGTGGTTCGATGGCCGCCTGAATGCCTCTGCCGCGTACTTCCGCACCAAGCAGGAAAACAAAGCCGTGCTGGACGGCGACCTGACCACCCCCACCGGCAACGACGCCTACAAGGCCGGTTCCGGCCAGGAAACCGACGGCATCGACCTGGAAATCGCGGGCGCACTGACCCCCAGCTGGAACGTGTACGCCGGCTACACCTACCTGCACTTCCGCCGCATCGACAGCGACGGCCGCAGCGACCCGTCACACCTGTTCAAGGCCTCCACCACCTACCGCCTCTCCGGCCCACTGGACCGCCTGACGCTTGGTGCGGGGGTTACTGCGCAGAGCAACATCCGCGCGGTATCCAGCCCCGCAGGCCAGCCCACCAATGGCGTGAGTGCAGGCTCGACCGACGTCAACTGGTCGGGGTATGCGATTTGGAATGCCATGGCCAAGTACCAGCTGACCGACGAGACCAGCGTCAGCCTCAATGCCAATAACCTGTTCGACAAGCATTACTACACCCGCTACGGCTTCTATGCCGGGGCGATCTATGGTGACCCCCGCAATCTGTCGCTGACGCTCAGCACGTCATTCTGACGCCCCCCTGTAGGAGCAGCCTTGTGCTGCGAATGGGCCGCAAAGCGGCCCCTTTCCCACCCACAATCAACTGCATTGCACCCCCGACACCTCATCAATCGGCTTATCCAACCGGTCTTCAAACCTGTCCCAGTCCTCGCCGAACAACTCCACTGGATGCATGGTCCGGTCTGACCCATTGCCACAGGCCAGTGCCTTGGCTGGGCAGTAGAGGTCGCAGCCCCAGCAGATGCGCTCGGGGTGGCTGGGGTGGGTGGGGAATTTTTTGGGCATGGTGTTCAGTCCTCGCAGGTGGGGGCTGATTTCACGCTAGGCGGTTTGGTGGTTTGGGTTTTGATTGAGATCAAGGTGGGGGTTGGGTCTTGCGGTGTGGCTTTCACATTACCGTTTCAGTGAATCGCCCCTGGTTTACTAGACACTCTCCAAGCTCAGAAAATAGCGTTTCTCATACTCTACTGGCGACAGCTGCATAGCACTGCTGTGTCGACGCTTGGGGTTATAGA